>JBBRSG010000017.1:0-62267 GCA_038245615.1 Chloroflexia bacterium
CATTTACCCATACCGCGAGCGACGACTGCTGCATGGCTGGTCTTACCCCCAAAGGCGGTTAGAATACCTTGCGCCGCGACCATCCCGCGCAAATCTTCGGGCGAGGTTTCTTTGCGAACCAGAATTACTTTTTGACCCTCGCTGCCCAACTTTTCGGCTTCTTCAGCCGTAAATACCACCTGCCCGACTGCCGCACCGGGGCTACCGGCTAACCCGGTAGTTAGCAAGGCGCTATGGCTGACCGAGGCTTTGTCCACACGCGGCAAAAGCAACTGAGTCAGGTCGTCCGCCGGGACGCGCTGAACCGCCGTCGCCTCGTCTATCACTCCTTCCCGGACTAAATCCACCGCGATTTTGACCGCCGCCGGGCCGGTGCGCTTGCCGTTGCGGGTTTGGAGCATAAACAGACGGCCCTTTTCGATGGTGAATTCCATGTCCTGGACATCCTGATAATGGCTTTCCAGCCGTTTGGCAATCTCAAAAAACTGGGTATAAACGCCGGGAAAGCTGGGGTCGTGTTCCATTTCGGCAATCGGTTTGGGGGTGCGGATACCGGCTACCACGTCTTCGCCCTGAGCGTTGGGCAAATATTCGCCATACAGCACGTTTTCGCCACTGGAAGGGTCGCGAGTAAAGGCTACCCCGGTGCCGCTATCCTCGCCCATATTACCAAAGACCATAGATTGGACATTGACCGCCGTTCCCAGAGCATCGCTGATTTTGTTCAAGCGGCGATAGACTATCGCCCGGTCATTGTTCCAGGAGGCAAAGACCGCTTCGATTGCGCCCTTGAGTTGGTCAAGCGGCGTTTCCGGGAATGGTTGCCCGGTTTTCTCCAAAACCACCTGCTTGAAAGTCGCTACTAGCTGTTTGAGTTGGGCCGCCGAAAGGTCGGTATCTTTCGCGTCCGGGCCAATACTATGTTTGATCGCTTCCAGCTTATGTTCAAAAGCATCTTTGTTGATTTCCAAAACCACGTTGCCATACATCTGGACAAACCGACGATAGGCATCATAGGCAAATCGCTCGTTATTAGTGCTGGCAATCACCCCTTGAATGGTTTCGTCATTGAGGCCCAAATTCAGGATAGTATCCATCATGCCCGGCATCGAGAATTTTGCGCCGCTTCGGACTGACACCAGCAAAGGATTTTTGGGGTCGCCAAACTTTTTGTCCATCGCGTTCTCGACATCCTTGAGGGCGGTCAGGGCCTGTTCCCACATGCCATCGGGAAATTGCTTGCCAACCTCGTAATAGCTGTTACAGGCTTCGGTGGTGATGGTGAAGCCGGGGGGTACGGGCATCCCGGCCCGCGTCATTTCTGCCAGTCCCGCCCCTTTGCCGCCCAGCAAGTCCTTCAGACTGCCGTTGCCCTCGCGGAAGAGGTAAATCCATTGATGTGCCATTAAATTAAATCCTCCATGTTGCGCTTGCGGGCTGAGTCAATTTAGCGCCTCGCTTCAGCCAGCCTAGTTAGTAACCAGGAAATGTATCCGGTTCGAGTACGGTTTATTTTATTTTAAGATACCGTGTAGCTCTCAGATGTGGTATTTTCAGAGAAATGAGTCAGGTCGAGTCAGATTTTACTATCTTAAAGCGGGGCTGGCAAGGCGGGTTCAGGCTGTATTAGGTTTTTGGATAGTTTTGGGCTAGAACAGGTGCAAAAGCGATATGAATAGAAGCATAACCCAACAAATGCAAGCGAAAGTCCTGTATATAAAGATTAGCTATAGGAGCGACCTCAGAATCGTTCCTATGGCTAATGAATGGCTCAACAATTATGAGGAAGAACCGTTTTTAGGTAGGACGCTAGGCATCCCAAATTGCAGTTCGGCCCCGGCGGATTTATAATTTGGGCGCGTCTCTGCGCCGGAGCTACCATCTTGATAGCCCGGCATATCCCGAAAATTGAAAGGTTGAGGCGATTGCGCGACTGATTGATATACTAAAGGCTCTAGATTCTGTTGGGCGCGAGCCGCTTTCAATACGTTCTCCATCAAACAGATAACGGTTAGCGGGCCAATTCCACCGGGCATGGGGGTTATCGCTCCGGCTACTTCGACAGCCCGCTCAAAATCCACATCGCCCACCACCCGCGAACGGTTCAGATAATTGATGCCATAATCAACTATCAAAGCCCCCGGTCGTATCATATCTACTGTAATCAGACCCGGCTGTCCCACTGCGGTAATCAATATTTCGGCCTGGCGGGTGTGGTATGACAAATTGCTGGTCTGACTATGGCATAAGGTTACGGTGGCATCTGCTCTGGTCAATAGACTTGACAGAGGTCGTCCAATCTCTAAATTACGCCCTACAATTACTACATGGCGACCAGCGGGGTTAATACTATACATTTCCAATAGTTTCATGGTACTCATGGCTGGCGGAGCGACCATAGTGGAATTACTCATCAATAAGTGTCCAGCATGAATTGGATGTAGACCTTCTACGTCTTTCTCCAGGGCTATGTAACCAGCGATTTCTTGTACATCGAGGTGTTTGGGTAGCGGCAATTGAAGAGCGATGGCATGCACCATCGGGTCCTGGTTAAGCATCTCGATTTGACGTTTTAGCTCGCTGGCGGTGATGTTAGATGCCACCAGAACCGAAGTAATTCGCACTCCTACTCGCGGGGCATTTCGACCCAGAATACGGATAAAGTCAATCGTAGATTGGTCTTCGCTAAAACCGAGAACGACCAGACCCGGACTCTGGTTATACTGGCGACTGAAAGCCGAAACATCTTGCTGAATATTTTGAAGTAGATTATTAGCAAGCGAGCGAGTTTCCATAATCAAAGCTGGCACGATAGAACCTCCTTGAGTAGAACACCTTGAGCAAAATCGAATATAGCCAGATTAGTAAAGTTCGGGCTTGCGCTTTAAACTTGCTTCAGGGTTGTTTCTACTAAATTGCTAAACATAATTAAAAGTCAAAAGGGTTGGCATCATCAACTTCAACCGCGTCACGAACCGGCTTTTCTTTGCGTTTGTTTGACCCCGAATTTAAAGTACTATTCCAGTTTAATGCTTCTGGTAGCGCAAGTTTGTCGGGTTTGGATGATTTGTTTTCAAAAGCCTCAAAAAGGGGTATAGCCATTTCCTGACTTGATGAAGTGCTATTGGAAGGAACTGGTAAGGGTGCAGGCAAATCAAAGGCCGTTATTTTCTTGGCTAACATAACTGTCATAGAAGTAGTGACATCGGTAATCGGAAACGCTCCCAGGGCCGAAAGCTCTTGAAGTCGCTCCGATTTGAAATCCGAACCAAATACTCCCACTTGCAAACCCTGTTCAAATAGAAAAAAACAATGCAGCTTTAGACTGTCAGCATAAATTATTACAACCCCATCCCGGTTGGATTGCTTGAAGGCCGCAATTACTCCGGCAAAATTTGTCTGAGATGTCTGGAACTCGCGGATAGGGGTTTCGTAGGCCAGCAGGGTACGATAAGCTTTTAGAATTCGTAAATCTACTTTATAAATTTCAGGAGCTACTTTAACTGAAGATAAAGTCTGGTAAGCTTGTAGTCCTTGTTCCTGGCTAGTCCAGCCGTTGCCCGCATAAACTATATCGCTAATCGTGCCATTAATCAAAACGATCAAACCAAAATTGTCCTGGCGGTTGCTGCCCTGGGGCGCATTTACAGGGCGATAGTACACATAACCGGTAAAGCGGGCGCGGGTCAAGGCCTCAAGCTGCTGTCTCAAAGGAAGATGGCCCAAAAGCTCTTCCATTTGGGTTTGGGCGGTGCCGGGCGGCAACAACAAATTAGGGTAGCGTTGCTCGGTCTTTGGATTGCTGGGGGCTGGTCGAATTGGGGCTTTCTCGGCGGCTGAAGGCGAAGCAATATTTACTTTTAATGGGGCAGCGGCTACAGGTTGGGTCTGATTTAACTCCACATCGTAATCAAAAAGACCTCTTGATTGAAGAATTTTGATGGTTTCGTGGAAAAGACCTAATTGATTTCTATCCAGGCTATATTCCGAAGTTCGTGGCCCTTCTTCGATGGTAAGCGTTCCATCGGTCCAGTTAAGTAGGCCATAAAGAACCTCGTCGCCGGTCTGTCCTTCGCCAACGGCATGGACTATTACACCATTGATAAAATAAAGTTCATATTGTCGAAGCCCCGATTGGCAGATAAGTCGTCCAGTCAATTGACCGGTTTTTAGTTTATCCAGTACCCAGGTCAACTGGCGAAATCTATATTGTTCGAGTTTGCTCATTGTATTATTCAGGCTCATAATCTGGACACCACCCAGGTAGAAATATAAAATCACTATCTTCATTGTAAACTTATTAACAATGTTTGATATTACAATTGCGTTAAGAATTGACCTAGTTGCCATTATGGTAGGAGAAAAGAATGGCTAAAGAAACTGATTATCAGGCCGATTTGGGCCGGCTGTTGGCCTCGGCGCTGCAAAATGGAGAAACTACCGCCCTCGAAAGCTACCTGACCGGACAGAGTAATTTGCCCGGCCCGCGCATGAATATTCCAATGGTCAACGCCTGGGCCGAAGTAATAGGCCAGGCGGTACGGCAACCCGATTTGGCGCTAGAGCGACTGGAAAGCTTGCTGGACGGTTGGGCGGCCCTATCGCTGACTGATGCTCCGGTCAATCAGCCCCGCGAGATATTACCTTGCGCTGCTATCTCCGCTTATGGACGGGTGGCGGTAGTGCGCCCCGATTGGTGGGACGACGAAATCGGAAAACTACACCGAGCCGCCTCCGACCCGCGTTGGCGCGTCCGCGAAATGGTGGCTATGGCTTTGCAGCGCACCCTGGCTGCCGATTGGTCGCGGACTATCACGGTTCTGCAAGATTGGCTAAAATCCGATGACCCGCTGGTTATTCGGGCTAGTGCCGCCGCCGTCGCCGAACCGCCCTTGCTAAAAACCTCGGCAAAGGCCCGCGATGCGCTCGCTATTCAAAAGCAAGCGATAGCCTGGCTGGGGAATTTGCCGCCGGAACGCCGCCGGGAAGAAAATGTCCGCACTTTGCGACAGGCGCTGGGCTTCACCCTGAGCGTGGCAGTCGCCGCCGAACCAAGCGCGGGCCTACCTTATCTAAAAGAATTAGCCACTTCAAGCGATGAAGATATAAAGTGGATTGTAAAAGAGAATTTGAAGAAAAACCGCCTCAAGCCCTGGGCCACCCAATTTGGTACTCCCTAAACGAAAGATAATAGGGCTTTCGCTTGGGACGATTTTCTGATTTGAGGATAATAAGGATAAACCCCTAAATCGGGTTTGGTTATCTTGGAAAAATTTACGGCGTAAATTTTTCCAAGATAACTTTTCCAGGGTTAAGGCACTTTGCCAGCGAAAGTCTTAGAAATATATGTGAGCTTTGTTACAAAATGTGCAAAATGTCTAAAAAAGTATTGACTTATTTGGCAAATTAGGGCATACTAAATACTGCAATGCTAATAATACATGTTAGCATAGCCTAATACAAATAAATGGTGTAGCCCTGGGGCATTGAAAGAATGGATTGGCAATGATGAGAATCTTACGAGATTGTGAGCCGCCCGAAGCCGAGCAACCGAGCCAACGCTTTGAAGTCGAAGTAGACCAAAATAATTCTAGCCTAAAACTGACCCAACAAAGCTGGGCCGAAGGTATGGGCTGGTTTACCCAAAAAACAATGACTATTTGCCCCGAAGACGCTCCGGCCCTGATTCAGCAATTGCAGCAGGCCCTTATTGCTACCAAACTCAATCGCTCGACAATCCAACCTCGTCTTAGTAGCCCAAAACCGGCCTCGGATAAAGGTAAAATCCTGGAATTTCCTGGCAAGCGGGCGATGCCCCAGAATGAAGATATAGCCGGGTAAGGATGCGTCCGACCACTCGGCTGCTCAGGTTATGCTAAAATTAATCGGGTAGTTCCCGGTGACAGTAACGAAACGAATTGAGCCGCCCGGTTTTGCTCAACCGGAAGGCCAACGAAAGGAGAAGAGGATATGGCAGAGAGAGATACCAGCTTTATCGGCGATGGGGTAGACGGCAAAATCGCCGCCCTCAATCAAATTCTGGCTTTGGAGTATGCCGCGCTGCATCAATATACCCAGCATAGCTTTTTGGTGATGGGGCTGGACCGCCACGATTTCAAGGATTATTTTGAAGACCAGGCCGAAAGCAGCTACAAGCACGCCAAATTGGTGGGGGAAAAGATTGTCGGTTATGGCGGTTTGCCAGTAGTCGAGGCCGCGCCGGTCAAGCAGGCTAACGATTTGTTGACCATGCTGGAACAGGATTTGGAGATTGAGCGGCAATTGCGGGATGCTTATATTGCGGCTATTCCCCTGGCGGAAGCCGATGGCGATGTCCCGCTCAAATTTTTGCTGGAAAAGCAGGCCTACGCCGAGCAAGAAGATGTCGAGGAACTGGAGCGCTACTTGAGCCTCATCCAAATCAGTCTGGGTGGTCAGCAACCGATTAGAGGCATCAAGGCGGTTTAGTTTTAAGCTTGGTTTAAGCTTTAGTTTGTGGTAAGGGAAGGTGTTAGACAGTGGCAGTAGCAGGATTGGAAGCGATTGCAAAAAAGAATAAGACCGAGTTTGCCAGTGGCGCGTTTGTGCGAGGCCAGCAACTTCGGACTTTCGATTTGCCAGCGGTTCGTCGTCACTTGCAGGCTGCCTCTTTTGATTTGGTGGGAGCCGCCGGACGCAGCCAGCAACAATATCGCTTTCCAGCCCTGACCGGCGGTGCGCCTCTTTTGATAGATGAAGGTTTGCGCTTTCCAGTAAGCCTTACGACGGCTTTGCAGACTGCCGCAATGTATCAGGGACTGGATTGGGAAAAAGCTTCCAGCCGTCGGGTTGTAGCCGCCGAATTTTTCCGGCTCTATTGCGAAGGGCTGCTGGGTGAGGCAGTTGGGCTGGCGGTAGAGCGGCAACTAGGGCTGGATTTGGCGCTTTCTAATTTGGTGGTGACGGTTGGGCGCGGATTACCAACCTCATTCCAGGCCCGCGAATTAGGCGGCTATAGCGGCCCGGCTTTTCCGCAGCCGGATGAGGCTTCCAGCTTTAAGGCTGTTCCGATTCAAACTGATTTTTACGCTCAGTTTATCGCCGATTTATTAGCGACTAATTTGAGGCCGCTAGTAGCGAAACTGGTTGAGCTGTGCGAGGTAAAGCCCGAAGTTTTGTGGGACTATGCTATCGAAACCCTGCTGGGACTTTTAGACAATCTTAATGCCGATGATGCCGCTCGCGCTTCTCTTTTAGTACATGAATTAGACCCCGGTGAGCAATTAGTATCCCCCCTTCAATTTCAATTTCTCGGTACCCCTGAGCAGCTACATTTTGGTGGTACAATCTATCTCAAACGTAAGTGCTGCGAAAAATTCAAGAAGGACAAACGCTGTTCCAGTTGTCCTGGTAACAAAAAACGCTAAAACTCTCCCCGAAATTACGGTTGACCGCTTCCCCATTCTAGCTCTATAATTGACTATCCCGACCCGTCCTAAAGGGTCTACTTTGAGCCATCAGAATTTAGGAAACCAACGACAAGAAAGCAAGATTATGACTGCCCTACCTGCCAGCCAAGCCGAAATCGAGCGTAATCATCTTCTCACTGCCGAGGAGTTTATGACGCTGGCGCTTGCCGCTGATAAACGCTATGAATTGGTACAGGGGATTATTAAAGAAATGTTACACCCTGGACGAGAACATACTTTGGTTTGTGCGCGACTGATGACCGCTTTGATTTTATTTTTGCACGACAAGAATATTGGCGCGATTTTGCCGCCCGGCGCTTATAAGCTAACTCTGCCAGGTATTCAAGCTGATACGGTGCGCTCGCCTGACCTGACGTTTTTGGTCAATGAAAAACTGGCGGGGCCGCCGGGCGCAATTACCGATATACCCGACCTGGCGATTGAGGTTTATTCGCCTAACGATGAGCCGGGTGAGCTAAGAAGAAAGCTGGAAGATTATCAAAGAGCGGGTTGGAATCTGGTCTGGGTCATCTATCCGCCTCAATCTTCGCCCAAACGCAAGGCCGGGACAGTCGAAATTTATCGGTTGCAGAGCGAAACTCGTCTGAAACCGGCCCTCAGCCTGGGGCAGAAGGCCACGCTTTTAGGGGAAGAAATGCTGGAAGGTTTTAACACTCCGGTAGCCAGCCTTTTTGCTTAATCAGGCGAAAAATTTACCTAAAGAAATTTTTCAGAACTTTGGCTTGAAGTGCTTTTGTGATTTGAGGATAATGAGGCCAAACTCCAAAATCGAGTTTGGTTATATTTGAGAAATTTACGCAGTAAATTTCTCAAATATAACTTTTTCGGGATAAAGCGATTTGCAAGAGAAAGTTTTATTTCTAAAAAAGCAGTTTTAGAACGAGGAAGGGAAGGGATTGGCAGGTGGGCAGAGCGATGGATGGGCTGGAACTGGAAATCATGGCGGACAAAGACCCCAAAACTGGCAAAATTATTGGGGTAGATTTGGGCGGGACAAGAGTACGAGCGGTGCTGACCGATGGCACCGGGGCTTTTTTGGCCCGCGCCTCAATGTACACTGAGGCCGATAACGGACTTGACCATGTGTTGGCCCGGATTACAAAGTGTGTCAACGCGGTTTTGGAGCAGGCCGACCATGCCCAGGTAGTAGGGATGGGGGTCGGTGCGCCGGGGCCACTGAACCCGGATACTGGCACGGTTTATTCCCCGCCCAATTTGCCGGGCTGGGATAACGTGCCGTTGCGCGATTTGCTGGAACAGCGCACCGGATTGCCGGTTTTCTTGGGCAACGATGCGAATCTGGCGGCGCTCGGTGAATATACTTTCGGGGCGGGCAAGGATTACCGCTATCTGGTATATCTGACTATCAGCACCGGGGTCGGGGGCGGGGTCATCGAGGATGGACGGATTTTGCGGGGAGCGAAAGGGGCGGCGGCGGAACTGGGCCATATCACGATTGACCTAAACGGGCCACGCTGCAATTGTGGTAATTTTGGCTGTCTGGAAGTTTATGCCAGTGGTACGGGGATTCGCCGTCAGGCTCTCGAAATGCTGCAAAGTGGTCGTCCCTCCATGTTGCGACAGATGGTCGGCGACAATCTGGAAGATATTCACGCCGGAACGGTTTTTGAGGCCGCCCAGCAAGGGGATGAAGCCGCCCTGGAACTATATCGGCAGGTAGGAGTATATCTGGGGGTGGGGGTCACGACGGTGCTGCATACCTTTAACCCAGAAATTGTGGTAATTGGGGGCGGAGTATCGCAGGTCGGGGAACTGATTTTTGAGCCAATGCGCCAGACCGTCCGGGAACGGGCGATGAAGGCTTTTTGGGAAAATGTACCGATAGTGCCGACTGAACTAAAAGACGACATCGGGCTTTATGGCGCGGTGGCCTTAGTCCTTCAAAACTACGAGGAAGCGCGAGTGCGGCGCAAAAACCTGAAGCGCCCGGCCTGAGCATTCATATACCTTTCTAACGAAAATCTTAATAATAGCAAGATTATAAGATAGTTAGGATAGAAACTTTGCGGCCTGAACTGCGTAAGAATATTAACCGGACTGGTTTGAACATTCGGCCCAAATATTATATTCTGAAAGTGAGAGGTTGGGGAGTTAAAGTTTTATGATTGCTATTATTTTCTGGCTGCTAAACGCGCTGGTAATCGCTATAATTGTGCGCTCTTTGTTATCGTGGGTAGACCCGCGAGGTGAAAATGTAGTCAGCCGGGTTTTGTTTCAGGTCACTGAGCCAGTTTTAGCCCCGATTCGTAACTTGATGGGCGGGGGTGGCTTTGGCGGTTTCGACCTTGCGCCGATTGTAGCCATTTTGTTGATTCAGGTAGTGTCCCAGGTGCTAGGCTCGGTTGTCCGCTAGTTGTTTAGCCTAAATTAGAGGCCGAAACCGATTTTGAGTTCCCATAAGGAAGTTGCATGTATATTCTGCCGTTGATTGGTTACTGGTTGCTACTGGCCCTGTTTATCGTGATGATTGTGCGAATGATTGTGTCGCTCATCGCTATTTTTGTGCCGCCCCTGATGGACAACGGTTTCAGTCGTTTTCTGGCTTCAATGACCGAGCCAGTCATTTCGCCATTCCGGGCCTTACTGCCGACTATCAACGGGATTGACTTCTTTTCTTTCATCTTCGCTATTATAATGCTCCAGCTAATGATGCAGTTCGTGGGCGGTCTGGCCGCCGTGCGTTGACCGCCTCATCTTGTAAAGCAAAGTTATGACCCAAAGTCGTCTGTTTGATGATAGCCCGTCGCCCGAAGCTGCCCCGGAGCTACCTTCGGATGCACCTTTGGCGGCCCGGATGCGCCCGCTTTCTTTTGATGAATTTGTCGGTCAGGAACATCTGACCGGGCCACAGGCCGCCTTGCGCCGGGCCGTCGAAAATGACCGACTGACTTCTATAATCCTTTGGGGGCCGCCTGGCGTAGGTAAAACCACTCTGGCCGAGGTTATCGCCCGACTGACCAGAGCGCATTTCGCCCGGATTAGTGCCACCTCCGCCGGAGTTGCCGATTTGCGGAAGGTGGTAGAGGAGGCCCGTCAGCGCCGCAAGGCTTCCGGCGGCAAACAGCGCACCATTCTCTTTATTGACGAAATTCACCGCTTTAACAAAGCCCAGCAGGATGCTATTCTGCCGGTCATCGAAAACGGCACCCTCACCTTGATTGGCGCGACCACCGAAAATCCCTCTTTTGAGGTCAATGCTGCTCTGCTTTCGCGCTCACGGGTTTATACTATGCGGGCTTTGAGCGATGAGGAAGTATTGACGGTACTTCGTCGGGCGCTGACCGACCCAGAGCGGGGTTTGGGAGCGCAAAATATTTCGTTGGATGCCGCCGCCGAAGGTATGCTGACAAATCTGGCGAATGGTGATGCACGCTCGGCCCTGAACATCCTGGAAGTGGCGGTCAATACCGCGCCGCCGCCGGAAGCCGGACAGCCTCTGACGATAGATACCGCCACGATTGAAAACGCGGTGCAGCGTCGCGCTTTGCTCTACGACAAGGGCGGCGAAATGCACTATGATATTATCTCGGCTTTACATAAATCGGTGAGAGGCAGCGACCCGGATGCTGCCCTGTATTGGCTGGCCCGAATGTTGGAAAGCGGCGAAGACCCGCTCTTTGTGGCCCGACGGCTGGTGCGGATGGCAAGCGAGGATATTGGGTTGGCTGACCCGCAGGCTTTGGGCTTGGCAATGGCGGCGCAACAGGCAGTTCATTTTATCGGGATGCCGGAAGGGGCGTTGGCCCTGGCGGAATGTGCGGTCTATCTAGCGACTGCCCCTAAAAGCAATCGGCTCTACACCGGCTACAAAGCAGCTCAGGTCGCTGTCCAGGAGACCCGCAATGACCCCGTACCCTTGCACTTGCGGAATTCCCCGACCCAATTGATGAAAAATCTGGATTACGGCAAAGGGTATAAATACGCTCACGACTACGAGGGCGGTTTTGTCTACCAGCCGAATCTACCGGAAGCCCTGGAAGGTCAGCGTTATTATGAGCCGACTGACCGGGGCTTTGAACAGGAATTAGGTCGCCGATTGACCGGCTGGCGCAAGGAGGCCGCTAAAGCTCGCGCCCAGACCGAAGTTGCCAACCTCGCCCCAATTGCCCCGGTGATTGCCTCAGACGATTTCGATCCCGACCCGCCGCTTTAGCCCCTACAATTATATTTATATATTCAGCCATTCCACGAGGGCGGGCCGGCGTGACCGCCTTTGAACGCTGATTACTCACTCTGGGATTGAATTGTTATTTACGATTTACGATTGAAAACGGTCAGGGGAATTTCTCAGCACTCAGCACTCAGCACTTTCCTACTGACCACTGACCACTGCTACAGGAGACTAAAATGAGCTGGGAAAATTTGAATCTGGGATTGGGGACGTTGCCGTTGCTGAGTGGCGCTAAGACTCGCTCTATCAGCGCCGAGAACCCGGAAGGTCGTCCGGGGGTAGGCGGTAAGGCGGCCTCGAATCTGGG
The DNA here is from genome assembly GCA_038245615.1 of Chloroflexia bacterium. Taxonomy (GTDB): domain Bacteria; phylum Chloroflexota; class Chloroflexia; order Chloroheliales; family Chloroheliaceae; genus 54-19. Next base: position 11,969 of record JBBRSG010000017.1, read on the forward strand.
TATTGGGCGCAAGGGACGGCCCTGTCTGCGCGGGATTGCGGCGGGTGCGACTGTCACTCTGGCCCAGGTGGATGGCCCGGCAATTATCCAGCATATTTGGCTGACAGTGGACGACCAGACCGCCGCCGGAAATTATGTATTGCGCGATTTAGTGCTGCGGATGTACTGGGACGATGAAATTACCCCCAGCGTAGAAACTCCGTTGGGCGATTTTTTCTGCAACGGACACGCCCGCCGCTGTAATATTATGGGCCAGCCAATCGTGGTCAATCCAACTGGCGGTTATAATTCTTACTGGCCTATGCCCTTCCAAAAGTCAGCCCGGATTACCCTGGAAAATCAGCACGCCGGGCCGATTCCAGAATTGTTTTACCAGATTACCTATAGTTTGCTACCACAGTGGCCGCAACCCGAAATGGCCTATTTTCACGCTCAGTGGCGGCGGGCCAACCCGATTCAGGCCGGACAGGATATGATTTTGCTGGAAGCCGAGGGCGCAGGCCACTACGCCGGGACTTATCTGGCCTGGACGCAGTTAGGGAGCAGCTTTTGGTGGGGCGAGGGTGAGGTGAAGTTTTACATTGACGACGACAGCGAGTGGCCTACGATTTGCGGCACGGGGACCGAAGATTACGTGGGGGGAGCATGGTGCTTTGGCGAAACTTATTCTACCGCTTACCTGGGCTATCCCTTTTTTCATCAGGAGGAAGGTCTTCCGCCTCTGCATGGCCTCTATCGCTTTCACATTCTCGACCCGATTCGCTTTGAGCAGCGTCTGCGGGTGACGGTGCAAGACATCGGTCACAACGGCGAAGCCTTGTTCGAGCGCACCGACGATGTATCCAGCCTGGTCTATTGGTATCAGCGCGAACCTCACGCGGTCTTTCCGCTCTTGCTACCGCCCGCCGCCCGATGGCCTTTGGAGTAGGAAAGTGTTGAGTGCTGAGAAAATAGAGTTGTGGGGAATATAATACTTAGGAGAATTTAATCTATAAAAAAATAAAAGCGGTCTTGTGAGGACCGCTTAGGCTTGTAGGCTTGTGGCCTGGCATGCGGGATGGTAGAAGTTCTACAGGTATTCGTTGGCCCGGCTTTGAAGGCCGCGCCGTTGCCTACCTGAAGCTATCTTACCAGCCCAAAATGAACCTGACCTAAAGCGAAGCTTAAAGGAAGATTAATAAAGGAAGACTAATAAGAGGGGTCGGGGGAAATGCAGGACTGAGGACTGAGAAGGCTGTACGATTTACTCCAAAGGGAGCGAGGCCGCGATTTACGATTAGGAAATTCAAAACTCAAACTCTATTTATAGACCACCCGGCGGCGCTTGAGGCGGCTGACCAGTAGTTCAAGGCTGAAGATAAGGGTTGCCAGCAGGAGATTGACCAAAGCGGCGAAAGCGAAAATCCAGGTGAGACTGCCAACTAGCTGGCGCAAGCCGCGTTGCCAATCGAGTGGAAGGGGCGGTAATGTCCCGGTCAGGCTCAAAATCAGGAACAAGCTTCCCGGCAAGACGAACCCAACCAGCCAGGGACGGCGGTCAGGTCTGCTGGGCAGCATCCCGTTACTGACCGCAAATACCAGATAGAGCCATAGCAAGTTCACGACTTGTTTAAGGCTGGCGAAAACCTCGCCCGGCATCAGTATCAAGGCTTGCGCCATGCCTTTGCTGCCGGTCATACCCTCATTTATGGCGGGGCTTAGATTGAGCAAGGCCGCTAATAGCAGCAGAACCAGCACCCCAACCGGTAGGGGCGCAAGGCCAATAAAACTCTGCCGTACCGGGTCGGTCTTGAAAATCTCGACATAGCCCAGGGTTACTCGTCCGCTCTGGTTGGGCGAGCGTTGGGGTTGGAACAGTACCAGGTCTTTGGTGGGGACAAATAGCAACTTGGCGACTACCCAATGCGCCAATTCGTGCAGAATTACGCCCGGCGCAAGCAAATAGAAATAGATGGTTGCGGCTGGGCCGGGCCGATTAAAAACCAGCAGCCCCACCCCTTGAATATGCCGCCCCAACCACCATTGCAAGGCCCAAAGTATCAAAAAACTGCCGTAGAGCCACAGCACCGCCGTCGCCCAACCACTTGGACTCAAGTCCATCGTTGTTCACCCCTTAAAAATGGTCACAAATCTAAAATCTGAAATCCAGGGTCGAAGGTGAGTTTTGAGTTTCAAACTAAAAAAATAACTACTAGCTAGATTATCTCGGTCCTAAGCCGATTTTGGATTTGTGACCCTCTCCCCCAATTATAGATATTGTGGACTCCTGCGTCAATCGCTTGATTTTTGGGCAATAGTAGGCCATAATTTAGGGGCAATTAAACCGGCATGGGACCCAGAAAACAGGAGATATTTTACTAATGGCAGAACGTTCCTCGCGGCTTGAACCCGGTAGTCGGGTCGGGCCTTATGAAATAGTAGGTATACTAGGCCAGGGCGGAATGGCAACCGTCTACAAAGCTTATCAAGCCTCACTTGACCGACAGGTAGCTATCAAAGTCATGGCTGACCGCTATTCCTCTGACCCGGCTTTTGCCGAGCGTTTCCGGCGCGAGGCCAAATCTATCGCCCGGCTGCGCCACCCCAACATTTTGACGGTTCACGATGCCGGGGACGACCAGGGTCTACTATATATGGTTATGGAATATATCGAGGGGGACACTTTGCGGGATGAGATGGCGGGCAAGCCTCTACCGCCGGAGCGTTGTGGGGTGGTCATCCAACAGGTTGCCGGAGCATTGCATTACGCCAATCAGCAGGGGATCGTTCACCGCGATGTCAAGCCCTCGAATGTCTTGATGGACAAAAATAGTGACCGGGCGGTACTCTCCGATTTTGGGATTGCCAAGCTGCTGGATGGGACGGGCGCGGCCCTCACCGCCACCAACGAGGGTATGGGTACGCCCGAATATATGAGTCCCGAACAGGCGATGGGCGAAACCCTGGATGGTCGTAGCGACGAATATTCGCTGGCGGCCATGGGCTATGAGATGCTGGCGGGACGGCCTCCGTTCCGGGGTGATACCCCGATTGCGGTGGTAATGGGCCACGTCTCCAAAGAAATTCCGTCCATGCGCGAATTCAACAGCCAGGTTTCCCCGGCAGTCGAAAGCGTTTTGCGCCGCGCTCTGTCCAAAAAACCCGGTGAGCGTTATGACACGGTGTCGGGCTTCAACCAGGCGCTCCAATCCGCCCTAACCGCCCCGACCAGTGCGCCCGGTCAATATAATCCGGCGGTAGCCGCCCCGACTATGCCGGTCAATACTTCGCAATGGCAATATAACCAGAACCCTACCGCCCCTACTCCGATGCCCACTTCTCCCTTCCCAACCGGGCCGGGCAACTATAGCCAGCCCTATAATAATGCGCCCTACCAGCAAAACCAGTACACCGGGCCGAGCGGGAATATGCCGCCGAATTATCAGACTATGCCGGGTGGCATTTCAGCTCCCGCTAAAAAAGGATTGTCAGGTTTGGCAATTGCCGGGATTGGCGGGGGCTTGCTGACCGCCGTTATTGCGGTAGTTCTAGTGGTAGTGCTGGCGGGCGGGGGCGGCCCTAAAACCACTACCCCGACGGCTCAGGCCGTAGTTCCGTCTACTCAAGCCGGGACTACAGCAGCAGTAGCCTCTACCCAGGCGGCGACCACCGCCGCAACGACTACTACCAGGGCCGCGGCTAATGTGACGCTAACCCCGCCGCCTCCGCCCCCTAACATCGGGTCGCAGGTCGCCGGGGCGAGGGTCACTAAAGGTGGATTGCCGGTTGCACCCGGTCTGATGGAAATCAAGCCGGACGATGCTACCAGCCGGACGCTCAAAGAAAGTATTGGGCAGGTCGGCGAGAGTGCTAACATCTATATTTATAATGCTCCGGTGCCATCGGAAAAGGTGATTGAGTTTTATAAATCCGGGCCGGATGGCTGGACGATTTTGAATACCAGCGATGCGGATGAGTTTGATTACGTCTATCTGGTCAAAGGGGGTAAAATTGCGGTGGTGGGAGTGGCGAAAATTACCAAAGGTTTTATCAATGCGCTTGATACTCCGGCTTCGTTGCGCCCTTCCCTCCGCGAAGGTGAGACCTTTGTCTTGATACTGGACAACATTAACCTGAGCGAGCTTAACAAAAATCCGCCCCCGCCCACCAAATAATTGAGACCTGGGCATATCTAGTAGGGGCGCGGCAAGCGCCCCTACCACCGCAACTTATGGATTTATGACCAGCCCTCGCCTAAATAATACCAAATCTAAAGGTGGGTAATAGCTGTCGTATTGCGACAACTATTACCCCCTTTGCCAATTGAAACTCAGTCCTCAGTCCTCAGTCCTTTCCCTGCTTATCCCTGCAAGGCTTTCCACATTTCAATATCGCGGCTCGCCGTCCAGATGCGGGGACGAGTGCCGCTCACCTCGTCATAAGTACGGCTGATATTAAACGGAATGCAATGCTCGAAAATCGTCCACTGCCCGAAATGGGGTTGCAAAGCCTTATATGCCATATCAAAGGTTTCTTTCAAGTTCTTTTCCTGGCGCACGGCCTCGACTACAGTGCGATACATCGCTTGCAAGAAATCTTTATGAGCGTTAATTGCGGCGATGGCCTCGCTTCCTCGCACCGTTGGCCCGCGCCCCGGCACGACCACTTCGGGCTGAAGGGCTTTCACCCGTTCCAGGGTTTCGGGCCATTCCTCGATATAGGCATCCCCACAATAAGGGGTTGCGTTGGCTTCCACCAAATCGCCCGAAAAAAGTACCCGTTCCTTTGGGAGAAAAATCGCCGCATCGCCGTTGGTATGCGCCCTGCCCAACCACCGTAGTTGGACTTCGCGCTCGCCCAGGTAAATAGTTAGCTCTTTGTCAAAGGTCATGTTAGGCCAGGTCAGCCCTGGCACGCTCTCAACATTATTAAACAGACGGGGAAATCGGCCTACTTCTGAGGCAAAATCCTGCTGACCGCGCTCTTTTACCAGCTCGTACATGTTTTTATGCCCGATTTGAATTTGCGCCCCAAACGCACTTGCCCCCAACACCCGCACGGCGTGATAATGGGTCAGAACCAGATATTGCAGCGGTTTATCCGTCACCCGGCGACTTTCCGCCAGGAATTTCTGGGCCATTACCGGGGTCGCGGTGGTGTCAATCACCAACACGCTTTCCGGCCCGATGATAACTCCGCAATTTGGGTCGCCATCGGTATTATAGGCGAACACATTGGGGGCCAGTTCTTCAAATGTCGCTTTTTTCTCATCTAAATCCTGGCTGGATGCAAAACTTTTTGCCATTATTTTCTCCTTTAAAAGTGGTCAGTGGTCAGTGGTCAGAAAAGTGCTGAGGGCTGAGAAATACCTCTGAAGGTTTTCAATCGTAAATCTCCCCGACTCCCGACCCCAAAACTCAGTCCTCAGTCCTCAGTCCTCAGTCCTACTTTAGCGGTGGATTTTTGACCGGAAGCCCGCGCCAGTAGCTGACCCAATTCTACCAGAGGGAATTCAAAGCCCCGCCCGGCAATGTGTCCGTCAGGTCGCACCAAATAGAGCGTGCCGGATTGGGCGGCATAAGTTCGGGTTATCTCCCCGCTTTCGTCCCATAGCCCGCCTATCGTCCCATCCGCCGCCAGACTATTCGGCGATTGCGATATGATATAAATCTTGAGTGGGAGCGAGATATTCTTCGAGGCCTCAGTCAATTGAAGAGCTGCCATTGATGGCTGGTCGCTGAAATAGAAAAGGACAAAATCGTGACCGATAAGGTCTAAGAGACGCAGGCGCTCGCTATGCCCGTTTTCGGTTTGGACGGTGTAGCGAGCTTCCGGGGCGAGCGCCCCCGCTTGCGGGCCGCGCCGAAATTGCAGGGCCAACTTGAGGACGGTGGGTTTGCTCAACTGACGACGGGCGGGCAGATACAATCGCTTACTAATTAAGGGAGACGTAATATAAGTAAAGGGCATAGATAGCCGTCCGCTATTGACCAATTTACGTAGTCGCTTGAGCCGCACGCTACGATTCAGAATAGCGTTTCTTATTCGCAGTCGTAATCGGCTATGGGGAGTTATAAACGCCATCGTGCCATCGGTAATCCGCAAATTTTCGAGGGCCGCGGCTTTGCGCTCGGTCTCATAGCTGTCTAACAGGCTATCCGAGGCTTGCCCCTGAATTACCAAAGCTATTTTCCAGACCAGGTTATTCACATCCTGAATCCCGCTATTCATGCCGCGTGCGCCAAACGGCGACATCAGATGGGCCGAGTCGCCGACCAAAAAGACCCGTCCGCACCGGAAATGCTCGGCATGGCGTTGCTGGAAAGTATAGATGCTGGACCAGATGATTTCATAGGGTCGGTTGCCGATAACCTCGCGGATGCGGCGATTGAGGTTTTCAGGTTTGAGTTGCTCCTCTACCTCAATATCCGGGCCAAGCTGCCAGTCTATCCGATAGATACCATCGGGTTGAGGGTGAATCAGGGCCGATTTGCCTCGATTAAAAGTCGGGTCGAACCAGAACCAACGCTCGTTGGGCTGGTCGAGTTTGGTTCGGACATCTACAATTAAAAAACGGTCATTATAAGTTTTGCCGACAAAGGGCAAGTTGAGCATATGCCGCACCGGGCTACGCGACCCATCACAAGCCAATAAATAATCGGCCTCGAAGGTCCGGCGGCCTTGCGGAGTTTCGGCGGTGACGGTCACGCTCTGTTCGTTGTGGGACAGCGCCACCGCTTTATGTAACCAGCGCAGTTCGCAAAGTGGCTGTTTCTTCAGCTCTTCCAGCAGATATTGTTCGGTATAGTTTTGAGGCAGATTAATAAAGGGGGGGTATTTTTCGTCGCTGCTACCGGGAAAGGTTATTTGAAAAAGTTCTCTTTCACCAAAAAACACCCGCCCCAGCGTCCAGGTGACACCCTTTGTCATCATCGGCTCGACGACCCCCAACCGCTCGAAGATTTGGAGAGTGTGGCGCTGGATACAAACCGCCCGCGAACTATCACAAAGCTTATCATCGTCGTCCAGAATAAGGCTGCGAATTCCGTAGTGGGCCAATCCCAGGGCCAGCGCCATGCCGATTGGCCCAGCCCCGACAATTAGCACGGGAAGCCGCTTTTGACCGGCCTCGTCCGTTCGATTAATATCATGCTGGTGGTTGACCTCGATTGTCATATAAACTGCTCCGTTTACTGATGCTGGTAGCTTTTCGAGTTTTAGAAAACAGGTAGCGATATGTCCTATTTTCGCGTATTTTCTCAGAAAATGAAAATTAAATCGGCGGGCCTATCTTGACATCGGTAACACACTATGGTAAGCTAACCCTCTAAAAGTAAGTAACCTACTGATAGAGTGGGTAAGGTTATAATCTAAGAATTATTGCCTGGAGATAGACTAAAGTCCTTAAATTGATAATATGCTATATGGGAAGGTAAGTTATTATGAGCGCCACCAAAACTAAAACTGAACCACCAAGCCTGGATACTCGAATGTGTCCCAAATATGAAAAAGCGGCCGCTATTTTGGGCAAACGCTGGACCAGTTTAATCATTCGGGCCTTGATGGAAGGGCCACGCCGCTTTAACGAACTCTTGAAAATGGTCGACTCGGTCAGTGACCGACTGCTGACCGAGCGACTGCGCGAACTAGAAACCGAGGGTTTGCTAATTCGCACCGTTTACCCCGAAAGCCCGGTTCGGATCGAGTATAGTCTCACCCCCAAAGGCCAGGCGATGCAGGATGTTGCCAAGGCTATTCAGGTCTGGGCTGATGCCTGGATTGAAATTGACTATGCCGCTTTGGAAGCCAACCCGCCCCAAAAGCGTAGCCGCCGCAAGCAAGAGAAAGTTGCAAGTTAATTTTAGGTTTGGCTGATTAGAGCGCAACCAGGAAGCTAGTAAAAGGCTAAAAAGAGACTAATATGAGTGTGGAACTGGACCTTATTTTATCTAATATCAAAAAATTGTCGGTGGAAGAACTAACCACGATTCAGGAAACGGTGGCGGCGGAATTGCGCCAGCAAGCCGAATCAATCCTAGCCCCCAGCCAGTACAAAGCATCGCCCCTGCGAATCCGGCTACCCCATGCCTATCAAGTTACCGCCGAGGAAATTGAGGCCAGCCTTGCCGCTATTTTCACCCCGGAAGAACTGGCCCAACTTGGTAAAACTGATTTTAGCAAACTTCCGACAGGTCCGAAGTCCGCCTCGGAAATGCTAAATGAGGACCGGGAGGATCGCTTTTAATGAGCATTGTTTTTCTTGATAGCAATGCTTTGTTAAAGCTTTATTTATCCGAGATTGGTGCAAGCTGGTTAAGAAATTTCGTCATAGGTCAGCAAATTACTATTTCGGAACTGGCATTATTTGAAACCGCTAATGTAGTTCGTCGCTTATATACCGAGGGCCGTTATACTAAAGTCGAAGCCTCCGATTTAATTGCCCAAATTAACCACGATAGGGTTAGCTACAACCTAATCGCGCTAGGTGGACAAGCTCAACTGAGCCGTTTTATAAATTTGATTATAAACCTGTCAACAACCCTTCGGGTGCGCTCATTAGATGCCATTCACCTGACGGCGGCCCAAATTGTTTTGGAAGATGCCAGCAATCTTGTGCCGCCCGAACCGTTGGTTTTTGTCAGCTCAGACCGCCAGTTATTGCAAGTAGCTCAAGCTTTGGCTTTAGTGACGGAAAACCCCGAAGACCACCCCTAGTGTTTCAGTTCCGAAATCGAGAAATCGGGGCTGTTAATCCGGCGCATCAGTTCCCCTTCGTCCGCCCAAATTTTATAAGCAGCTTCGGCTACTCGGTCAGCACACTCTTCCGGTATCATCACCATTCCATTTATATCGCCATGCAGGAGGTCGCCAGGTCGGACTGTCATCCCGGAGATATTCACCTCGTCGCCGACACTGACACAAATCGGATTACCGTGCGAAACCGTCAGCCCGGCGCAAAAATATTGGAAGCCGCCCAAATTGCGGACTTCATTGGCATCACGCAACCCGCCATCGGTCACAATACCGATTGCCCCTAACCGTTTCATCATAGTAGACATTACTTCTCCGGCGTGGCAGGAATGGAGCTTATCCTGACCGACATCTTGCATTACTACAATCGCCGGTTTGGGAGCATCCATCAATAATTCGTAGAGCTTCTTAAAGCCGATACCTTGTCGCCCTTCGGTGGTGCTATCCACCGTACAGGTCACAGCATAACCCAGGGTTGGTGGTAAATCGGGGAAAATACAACGGATGTTGTGACCGACATAACCCGCTACTCGCGGACGCAACTTGAAGGTTTCAATAGCATTCGAGATGGTGGGGCTATCAATTCGACGCAAAGCGGCGTATTGTTCAGGATTCAACCGGGCAGCCATCGGTGGTTTCTCCTTTCAGATTTCAGAATTGCAGAAAACACAAAGCAAAGCTAGACCTGTATTCAGTTTAAGGCTAGACGCTAAAATGGTCAACTTACAATCTTTAGTACCATCTATAGCCTAATGCGTAGAGTAGATATGAATATATGGTCAAGCCGAACCTATAGTTTTAATACCGCATTGCCACAGGTTGCGTTCAATCCCCATGTCCAAGTATAATGCCAACGGGGAAGGTTTATCACTTCAAAGAGATGACCTCAAACGATTCTTATTGTGTGATGGGGTAAAAATATATAGGAGGTATGCTGCCGACCGGCCCAGAAACTCTGGTGAGGCCGCCTTTGGAAATAGAGTGGGCGGGCTTTGGTGTGCGAGGCAGCTTTATGGCTAAAATCCTGGTAGTTGACGACGAAGAAAACATCGCGGAAACCCTCAAATACAACCTGGTGCGGGAAGGCTACGAAGTCCTTACGATTGCCGATGGGCGGCAGGCCCTCGACCTGGCCCGCCGCGAAAAGCCCGATCTGGTGGTCCTCGACCTGATGTTACCCGGCATGAATGGTTTGGATGTCTGCCGCAATCTGCGCCAATTCTCGACTGTCCCGATTCTGATGTTGACCGCCAAAGAAGAAGAAGTGGATAAAATTTTGGGGCTGGAACTGGGGGCGGACGACTATATGACCAAGCCCTTTAACTTGCGGGAATTAATTGCCAGAGTGCGGGCCATGTTGCGCCGCATGGAAATGCTGCAAACTATGACCGCCGCCGGGGTACAGGCCGAAAGTAAAGCCGCTGCCGCCAAAAATGGCGAGGTCACTCCTAATCTTATAACGGTGGGCGATTTGCAGATTAACACCAATCAGCATACCGTGATGCTGGGGGAACGAGCGGTAATGCTCAAGCCCAAAGAATTTGATTTGCTGGCATTTTTGGCCCGCCATCGCGGTCAGGTTTTGACCCGCGAGATGTTGCTGGATAAAGTCTGGGATTATGACTATTCGGGTGGGACGCGCACAGTAGATGTTCATATCCGCTGGTTGCGTGAGAAAATCGAGGCTGACCCCTCCCACCCTCAGTATATCCATACCGTCTTTGGAGTGGGTTATAAGCTCGAATTGGATGGTCATCATGCCGCTAATGCTGGTCAATCGGTGAGTTCTGAGGCTAAATGAACCGGCCTCAAGTCAGGTAATGAGATAGGTCAATGGACGTATTACAGCTAGTAGCAATCCCTCTGCTGACGGCGATTCTGGCGGCAGGCGCTACTGCCGTCTATTTTCGCTATCGTACCCGTCAACGGATTTTGCGGCTCAAGCTGATTATCAAGAATCTGGCCCAGGGTGAGCCAGTGGAATTGGGACGACAAGAACCGCCCGAACTGGTGGAAGCCGTCGAGCAATTAGCCCAGGAAATTAAAGGGGTTGTCCAGGGTATTTCAGCCGAGCGCAATACCATGGCGGCCCTTCTCCAGAATATGAGTGACGGTATCATCAGCACTGATGCCGAAGGGCGGATTACCAATATCAACCAATCGGCCCGCAATATTCTGGGAATGTCCGCCGAGGTCAAACCCGAAGGCCGTCCTTTTATGCAGGTTGTCCGGGATTACGAGGTAAATACCCTGCTGCGCCAGACCCTCGCCGATGGGCAAGAGCGGGTGCAACAACTGGAATTGGGTTCGCGCCGCCCTCAACTGCAAGTCAAAGTTACCTTGATTCAAGAAGAAGTTCATAAAAATGGAATGCTGCCCGACATTCACAATCGGACGGCCCTGGTGGTGTTGCAAGACCTGACCGAGATTTTGCGGCTGGAGCGCATCCGGCGCGATTTTGTGGCGAATATTTCGCACGAATTACGGACTCCTTTGGCTTCGGTCAAGCTGATGATTGAAACCCTCCAAAGCGTTATCGAGGATGACCCTACCGCCGCCCCGCAATTTCTGGTTCGGATTGATACCGAAATAGATGGCCTGACCCAACTGGTGCGCGAGCTTCTGGAATTGAGCCGAATCGAGTCGGGCCAAATCAAGCTTAATTTCAAGTCTACCGACTTGCGGGAATTGGTCGAGCAAGCCGCCGAGCGTCTAAAGACCCAGGCCGCCCGGCGCGGGCTTTCAATCCAGGTCAGTCGAGGCAGCGAGGAAGCTTTTCCTAATGCTCTAGCCGACCCTGACCGGCTGATGCAGGTCTTAATCAATTTAATTCACAATGCGATAAAGTTTACCCCTATCGGCGGTACAATTACCCTAAGTGTCGAGCGCCAGCGTATTCCCGATGTCTCGCATCCCGGTCAACGGTTGATAGTTCGGGTCAGTGATACCGGGGTCGGTATCCCGCCCGATGAAATCGCCCGAATTTTCGAGCGGTTTTATAAGGTGGACAAAGCCCGCGCCGGGAACGAAGGCGGCACCGGATTGGGCTTGGCGATAGCCAAGCACATTATTCAGGCTCACGGCGGGGAAATCTGGGTCGAGAGCGAGTTTAATGCTGGCTCGTGTTTCAGCTTTACTATCCCGATTTTCCCGTTGTCGTGAAATAGCTTAATTTGGAGCTTGACCTGTGAATATCGAAACTTCGTCCGGCAGACAGCTTTCATCTTTAACCAGCAATGGCTATCCCCTCGAAATCAACCGGGCGCGGTTGGGTTGGCTTGCCCCCAGCAACCCGCGCTGGCCTATCGCCCACTTGCGCGAACAGTTCGAGGTTCAGGGCTATTTGTGGCTCAAAGGGATACTGGGCGCAAAGGCGGTTTTGGAATTTCGGCGGCGCTATTTCGAGGCGATGCGCCCCACCGGGTTGCTTGCCCCTGATAGCCCGGCAGTTGAGGGAATTTATTCGGGCGGCGGGGAAGACTTTGAAGCGGTACACCGCACTCTGAACCAGGTAGTGCGCTGGCCGGAGTATCAAGATTTCTGTCTTTCCGCGCCTTTGGTAAAGTTTTATGAGGCTTTCTTTGACGACAAGGTTCATCTTCATCAGCGCAAGTTGATTCGCCATAATAAGCCCGACGACCCGCACTGCACCGGCAGCCACTATGATTTGACCTATTTGCGGGCTGGGAGTGATCGGCTGGCTAGTAGCTGGATACCTTTGGGGGATGTCCCGGTTGAAATGGGAGGCTTACTCTATCTGGAAGGCTCGGAGACAATCGGGCGCAAGTTGGAAGCCGAATTCCAGACCGCCACCGCCGCTCTACCGCCCGAAAAGCGCCGCAGTGCCTATCAAAGTCCAGGTGATACTGGCTGGTTTAGCCTAGATTTGGCAAAGGTCGCCCGCGAATATAAGACGCGCTGGTTGATGGCGAATTACGAAGCCGGGGATATGGTGGTGCATAGCCCGTACATCCTGCACGCCTCGACCACTAATCAGAGTACAACCGGACGCATGCGCCTCTCCACCGATTTGCGCTACCAACCTGCCACCGAAAATCTTGACCCCCGCTGGAACAATCACTGGTCGTCGGACGACGGGCTTTGAGAGATGTTATCTAAAATCTAAAATCGAAGATCTAAAATTGAAATTCCTCTGACCATTGACTTTAGATTTTGGATCTTTAAGTAATATTCTCTCTTAAATCCTGCTCATCATGTCTATTCCTATTAAAATTTCCTTTCTCTGCCAATTTTGCCAGACTTATTGACACCTATTGCGGTCTATGCTATACTCCTGTTAGTGTAGTATATACACTAACAGGAGAAATTTATGTCGAAATTTGAAGTCAAGGCCGGCAGCGTTATAGGGCAAGACCATACTATGCGGCAGGCCAATTGCCAGGATAAGTATTCTTATACCGAAGTCGAGGTCGAAGGCCAACTTTATCAGGTTGGGGTAGTTTGCGACGGATGTAGTTCGGGCGGACATAGCGAAGTCGGGGCGGGATTGCTGGCGGAATTTATGGTGCGCGAAACGGGGCGGCAATTGCGGGCGGGCGAGATAGTCGCGGATGTGCCGCCGCAACTCTATCGCCGGGGACTGGCCTTTTTGCACAATCTAAGCTGTTTGCTGCTGGGCGATACACCGTCGCCCGGCGAGTTAGCGCTTTTCACCGAAAAATATCTACTGGCGACAGTCCTGGGATTTATCATCGGGCCGCAAAAGACCGTGATTTTCGCGGCGGGCGATGGCCTGATTATCCTCAATGACCGGGTAATAATCCGGGATGAGGATAATGCCCCGCGCTATCTGGCTTACGGTTTGCTAGAACCTATCTGGCTAACTGGCGAGGCCCTATCGCCCTCAAATTTCGAGATAATTGAGGCTGATACTGCCGCAATCGAGCGGTTGGCAATTTGGACCGACGGCTTTGACCCGACCTTGAGCCATGAAATCTGGAAACCGGGCGGGCCGCGCAGTCTGCAACGCCAGCTTAATGTCTGGGCGAAAGAAAAGCGCTTCGGCGATGACTGTACGGGGATTGCAGTGGTCAGAGAAATAAAGTCCTGAAAAGTTTGGTTAGGGCTTGGTATTTTAACTCAAAACCCAAAACTCAAAACCAAAACTTCCCTACTGACCACTGACCACTGCTAAAGGAACTCATCATGAAAGTATTAATCAATAACAAACTGGTGAAGCTGAACGAAAGGGATGTGCTGGGCGCGGGCGGGGAGGCGCTGGTGTTGCGGCACGAGGCGGCGGCGGTCAAGCTTTATCACGACCCGACCCTGGCGCGGGCCGCCAAACTGGAAGCCCTTTTACAGCTAAACCCCAATTTGCCGCCCTCGGTGATTTTCCCGGATAGCCCGGTCTACGACCAGACTGGCGGTCAGCTTATTGGCTTCACCATGCCCGCCCTACCGGGCCGTATGGAGGTCTTAGCCGGGTTGAGTAACAAAAGCTTCCGGGCCAGCCATAACGTAACCTTGCCGCAGGTTGCCGGTCTTTTTCGGGCGATTCACCCGGTGGTACAGGCGATTCACCAGGCCGAACTGGTTATCGGCGATTTTAACGACCTTAATTTGCTGTTTGACGCGACTAATTTGGCCTTTATTGATGTAGACAGCTATCAGTTTGATAAATGGCCTTGTCCGGTGGCTACTGAGACCTATCTTGACCCCCGGCTTTACGGCTGCGACCTTACCGCCCGACCCGCCTTTTCACCCGAAAACGACTGGTACAGCTTCGCTGTACTACTTTTCCGCTCGCTGTTGTTGGCCCATCCCTATGGCGGGACGCACCCCCAGGTCAAGCTGTTGACCGAGCGAGTACGCCAACGCCTGACGGTCTTTCACCCTGACGTGACTTATCCTAAAATCGGTCTCAGCCCAGCCTATTTGAGTGACGAGCTGGCAGGCGTGTTTCAGCAGATTTTCGGGGCTGGCAAGAGCGGGGTTTTCCCTTTGGCAAGCCTGGAAAAATATGCCGCCGAATTGATTGAATGTAGCACCTGTCAGGCCTGGTTTCCGTCCGGGCGGCACTTCTGCCCGGCTTGCCAGAGCCTGACGACTTTCGTCATGCCGCCGGTACAGCTTGAGGCCGGAGTTCAGGCCGAAGAATTACTGTCGGCGGCTGGCCCGATTATCGCACTACGAGTGGTGGGCCAAAAGCTTTATGCGGTGGCCCACGAAGAAACCAGCGCAGTTTTATACACTATCGAGCCGGGTCAGCCGCCTCAGCGTCAACCGCTTTTCAAGTGGCTACCCGGCGCACGCTACGAGTTTATGGATGGGCTACTAATCGTCAATCCCTACGCTACCGGGGATTTGTTGCTGCTGAAGATTGAGCCGGGCGGGGTAACGCCTTTGACCAAAACCAGCACCGGGCAGTTTAACGGGCAGGCGGTCTTCGCCACTACTGGCTCGGCCCTCTATCGCACCGCCGGGGGCATGTTGATGCGGGGTGAACTTAAATTTGGGCAACTGGTTGAGCGCCCGGTTAGCGCAATTCTGGAAGGCCAAACCTGGTTTCAGACTCACGCTGACTCGGACGGGGCGGCGGTAGTCACAGGTTTCAGCCGGATTTTCCGGCAACTGGAATGGTTTCAAATCACCGAGCGGGGCGGGCGTACGCCCCTGGCAATTACCCCGCTTTTGCCAGATGAGGCCATGACCGAATGGGCGGTCAAGCCGGGCTTGGTCTTGCGTCAAACCCACCAGGCTGGAGTAAATTATTTGCGGCTGGATGCGCTCGACCCCAAAGGCAACCTGCTTTTCACGCAACGCCGCTTCCTGGACGAAGCTACCGAGCCTAAAAATATCGAGGGGATGTTATATGCAAACGGAGTCGCACTCTGGCCCGGCAGCACCGGCCTGCTCAGAGAGCAATTAGAAAAACGGTTGGAAGTGACCCTCTCCGCCACCGCGCCCTACCTCACCCCTGCCTCTCGTCTGGCCCTGTACCACGGCAACCTCCTGACCGTCACCGATAACCGGGTCTGGAGTGTGAAATCTAAAATCTGAAATCTGAAATCTAAAAATTAAGGCTAAAAGCTGATAAAATCCAGCTAGGTTTGACAGCATAATGGGTAACTCCCCTAATGACTTCTAACCTTAGATTTCAGATTTCAGATTTCAGACCACTGCTAAGGAAAAACCGCGCCCTGAGTTCTGCCGTTTTGGGTACGCTGGTCGTATAGGCTGTTTTGCTGACTGGCGTTATTTTTGAGACGTTGCCCGGCCTCTTCGACGGCTTTTTTAAGTTCATCGCAGGTGGCAAAGCCCGGCAAGGCTTTTACCTCAACTGTAAATTGGTTGGCAAGCCCGATATTGATGTATTTATGCCCGTCCTCATGAAATTGCAAGGCGTTATAAAACCTGCTCCAGGTATTGACCAAATCCGCCGGAGCGGTTGGTGGAGTTTTCCAGCGCGGCATAGTAATATTTACGTCCAGTTCCGTTTCCAGACTCTCTAACCGACACTGCCCGTTTTTTTCAGAATAGGCCCAGCGCCATCTAAATTCGCCATCGGTTTTGCCATAAAACCGCTTGCCAGAATCATCGAGTGGTCCAAGCTTGTCCATTTGGGCCTGAATTTCGGCGGCATTCGACCCCTCGACCTCATAATAAATCGTTTTCAGATTGAGCTTGACCTCAGACCTGGGCGTGACCGGGGCAATATCCGCCGAAGTCGGCGTAGCTCCAATCGCCGGAGAAGGGGCAGGAATGGCGCTGGGGCGAGCGGTCGTCGTCGGGGTCGGGGCGGGCTGGGGAGTACTGGTCGGCGGTAGAGTCGTCGGGCGAGGCGTGACGGTTGGCGCTCGAAAAGGAGTCGCGGTTGGCGCAAGGGTTGGGGTCGCCGGGGCGGTTGCGGTTGGCGCAAACGTGGGCGTAACTGCCGGGGCTGCCGTCACTATCGTCAGGGCCGTTTCATTCCCGCCACAACCGCACAGCAAAATGGCGGCAAGGCCGATAAAGATGATATTCAAATACCCGATTTTAGATTTACTCATATTATTAAAAACTAACATCCCAGATTTTGATGGAAGAGTCCAAATGACCGGTTATCAAGCTTTTGCCGTCCGGGGCGAGTTCCAGCGACCACAGCCCGTCCAGTTGACCGGGCGGAGTGCTATAAATTTCGCGCCCGGTAGCGGTTTCCCAAATTTTCACCACCTGCTCTGCTCCGGCGCTATAGACGGCCTTACCATCAGGACTGAACCGCACCCAGAAAGCGTTACCGCTATGCCCTTTCAGGGTGCGGAGTTCTTTGCCGGTATTTACATCCCAGATTTTGATGGTTTTATCAAAACTGGCAGTTACCAGGGTTTTGCCATCGGGATTAAAGGCCAAACTATAGACCTCGTTAGTATGACCTTGCAGCATTGCAATCTGATTGCCGCTATTTAAATCCACCACCCGGACGCTATTCTCTTGAAAGACCCGATAAGCCAGCAGACTCCCATCCGGGCTAAAGGCCGCACTCTGGACGGCAGCCCCGATTGAAACACTGGATTGAGGGCTACTACTTATGCCGTTGGCATCCCAAATTTTTACGGTTTGGTCATTGGCAAAGCTGAACAAATCGGTATCGGTGGGGTCGAAGACCACCAAATAGGATATGGCATTCTTATCTTTTAGGGTCGCCAGCTCCTTCCCGGTGTTAATATCCCAGAGCTTAATGGTTTTGTCCACGCTGGCACTGGCGAGAACTGGTCGAAGCAAGCTGAACTTTATATCCTCGATCAGTCCGCTATGTCCTTTGAGAACGCTAAGGGCTTTGCCATCGGTGGCTGACCACAATTTAATATCGTTAGCAAAGCTATCGAAAGTGGCAATGACCTTGCTATCGTAGCTGACCGCTATTCCGCGCACATCCTGAGTATGACCCTGAAAAGTAGTCACGATTTTACCGCCGGCGACGGTCGCATCCCACAATCGTACCGAATTATCCCCGCCACCACTGCCGGTGGCAATCTGCTTTCCGTCGGGGCTATAAATCGCGATATAAGTACCGCCGGTATTGCCGTTAAAGACCGTGATAAGTTTGCCAGTCGCCGCTTCCCATAGCCGGATGGTATCATCTTTGCCGCCACTAATTACGGTTTTGCCGTCAGGACTAAAGGCCACCGAGTTGACGGTATCAGTATGGCCCATTAGCTTAAATAATTCCTTGCCGGTAGCGGCATCCCACAACCGTACCGATAAATCATCGCTGGCACTGGCAATCGTCTTACTATCGGGGCTAAAGGCCACCCAGCCAATCCACTTGCTATGCCCCTTAAAGGTTAATAATTCTTTGCCGGTAGCGACATCCCAGGTCTTGAGGGTCAAGTCGCCACTCCCGCTCACTATCGTTTTGCCGTCGGGGGCGTAGGCAATCGAGCCAAGCGCGTTAGTATGTCCGCTAAACGATTTAGCTTCTTTGCCGGTTGCTACCTCGGTCAAGCGGATGGTCATATCCTGGCTACCAGTGGCAAGCAATTTCCCATCGGGGCTAAAGGCCACTGCACTAATCGCGTTGGAATGAGGCTGCACCTGGTTTTGCACCTTATAGCCGTTGGCGACATCCCAAAAGATAAGTTCACCATCAACCGCGCCCCCCGCCAGAATTTTCCCATCGGGGCTATAGGCAATCGAGTTGAGACCGCCCACAGGCGAAGAATAAGTATTCAGCAACTTGCCCCCGGCGACATCCCATAATTTGAGACTGCCCTCCCGCCCGCCACTCGCCAGAATTTTGCCGTCCGGGGTAAATGAGAGGGCTTCAATCAAACCAGCGTGGCCCGGCAACGAGGGTGAGGCCGTCCGCAGTTTCAGGCCAGTCGGTAGCGGTAGATTTGCAACGGGCTTGGTAGTCGGGGTCGGGGCGCGAGTAGGCGCGGGCGCGGCTCTGGTCGGAGTAGCCGGGGCGCGGGTCGGGCTGACGGCGGCAGCGGTCGCGGTTGGCGCAGAATTAGTGACCGCCGAGGGAGTCGCCCGGACAGTCGCGGTAGGGGCCGCAGTGGTAGCTGCCACCGTATTGGTCGCGGGCGGAGTAGGGGAGGTATTCAAGGTCAGCACCGTCTCCGGGGTACTCTGCCCGCACGCGGTCAATAATAAGGCCAGCAAAACCAGGCTGACCACGATGCGGTAAAAACGAGATTGGCGCATCCCAAAAACCTCCATCCTACAAGCTTTTTATTCTATAGCTAGATTATAAAGCAAAGTAGTGTGGATGAAAAGGGGGATGAGGAAAGGCAGGTTTGAGTTTTGAGTTATCGGATGGGGAATTTTAACAGGGATGTACAGGATTTACAGGATAGTTTCGACTTTCGATTTTGTAACTCAAAACTCAAAACTTTCTCCCCGCCCCCGCTAAAACATACTCATCTGACCGTCGGGCGGAGCGGCAGGGACTTGCCAGGGCTGCGGCTCGGCAGTTCCGGCCCGAAGTGCTTCGAGCCGGGCCTTAACCCGCGCCAGGTCTTCTACCACCGTTTCCTTGACGGCGGTCAGGGCCGGGCCTTGCATCCGAATAACATAGGCCGGATGATACGTCACCATCAGTTCGGTATTAAACGGGCCGGGCATCCACGACCCACGCTCTTTGGTAATCTGAAAATTCTTGTTTTCCAAAATCTTCTTGGCCGCCGTCGCGCCTAAACACAACACAATTTGAGGCTTGAGCAACCGCATTTCGTTTTGCCACCAAACCTCACAAGCTTTTTGCTCGCCAGTCGTAGGAGCGCGATTCTTATAGCGACCATCCTCGATTAGCACCGGGCGGCATTTGTTGGTGTTGGAAATCCAAAAAGTGCTGCGGTCCAGCCCGGCCTGTTTTAGCATACTGTCCAACAACCGCCCACTCCGCCCGACAAACGGGCGACCCTGGGCATCCTCATCCTCGCCGGGAGCTTCGCCGACCACCATCAGACCAATCTCGCCCGGCGGTAAAAAAGGGCCTTCCCCAAAAACGACCTGAGTTCGAGTCTTTGCCAAGTCGCAGCGCACACAGCCCAGACCCACTTCGCGCAACAGCTTTATATCCTGAATGGTCGCCGGATTAATATTTTGGGTATCCGCCATAATTATATTTCCTTTGCTTTTATTCGTTATAAGAGTTTATTTGGCCTGTTTGTGATTTTATCATTCATCAGTCATATCCCAAAATGGCAAGATTTGTGCCTAAAGTTTTAAAAGTTATCCACATGAGATATTGCATTGATGCGATGGTTATGCTATTATATTATGGAAAGTAGATATATCCCAAACACATCATTTGCCTTTAAAAATCATACGCGGAATGGAATGGAGGGAATCGAGCCATGCCTCGTCCACCTGCCTCGGCCCGGAAATCCGGCGGCGCTACCCGTCCTCGCCTTGTGACGACGGAAACGGAGGCCAGCCCTGTTACCAAAACTGAAAATGAAGCAATCGAAGCGCCCGAAAACGTCCCTACTCCCCTTTTTCCGGTGGAGGAAATTTCGCCCGCCGGAGCGGTAGCCCAGGAAGAGCGGGCCGCAGTTTCCGCCTTTCAGCGCGGCAAAGCTCAGGCCGCAGCCCAGGCTAAAACCGTCCGAGCGATTCAGCCCCAGCTTTTCAGCATCAATAGCAAAGGCGAGCTGATTTCTCCGGCGGCGGAAATCCCGGCCCTGAATTCCAGCAGTCCGCTGGATGTCGCCCGGTGGTGGTTTCGCAGCCATCTCGAACAGCTCAACCGACCCAAGAATACCATCGCCTCCTATATGTATGACCTGGCAGGCTTTGAAGAATATACCGGGCCGACGGCCCTGGATAAAGTTACATCGGGCGATGTCGCAGCATATCTAGCTCAATCCCAAAAGAAATCTACCCGCAAGCGACGGCTGACCTCGTTGGGGGCGTTTTTCAAGTATCTGATTCAGACTGAAAAGATTTTAGACCGCGACCCGACCGATAATTTTTTTGCCGATTATATTCCGCTCAAAACCCCGGTAGTGTTGAATCAGCGCGAGCAAGAAGCTCTTTTGGAAACCGCTACCCAGGAAAATATACGGACTTTCCTGATGATTTATTTTATGGTCAAGCTGGGCTTCACCCGCACTGAATTGCTGGCGATTCAGCCGGAGCATATTGATGTGTCGGATGGGCCAAACCCGGTGGTTTATGTGTCGTATGACGATAAACGCTGGCTCAAGAAAGAGCGCAAGCTGACCGCGACTCCCGATTTTACCCAGGCTTTCCAGCGTTATATTGAAACTTTCCAGCCCAGCCGCAAGCTATTTGAGATGTTGCCGCAGTCGGTCAATAAGCTGGTCGAGCGAGTAGCGCGGGATGCCGAGATTAACAAAAAAGTCACGCCCCAATCCTTGCGGGATACTTTCGCAGTGGAAGAAGCCCGCAATGGCGCAAATACGATTGACCTGCTCAAAATTCTGGGCCTCGCCCCTGACCCCCGCAATCGCATGAGCGTCGAGCGTTATCTCAAGCTGGCGGTAGCCGCCTAAAACTTGCCTTAAACCAGGCTATTAGAGTATCTTACCAGGGCAACCCGGCGCGGTTGTCCTTATTTTTATTTCAGGACTTCGCTTGAAGTCGGGCGCAAGCCCGGAATTTTTATATCTTTGGAAAAATTTATGCCGTAAATTTTTCCAAAGATATAACATCAGGTTTTTTGTGGTATACCAAAAATGTTATCCTGACCGGAACATTTGACTGAGCGAAAATCCTAATTTTTGAAGAAAGTGCGAACATAAAATGCAATCGCCCGCTCGTTCTGCGCTTGACCCGAATGCTGCTGCGGTTATCGCCGATAGCAATGTGAAAAACAACTATAAGTGGTTGGTTCTGACGATTGTTTCACTTGGAACGGCAATGTCAGCCCTGGATACCGGGGTGGTCAACGTGGCTTATCCCGAAATGACCCGCTTTTTTAATGTGCCACTCACTACTATTACCTGGGTATCTTTAGCCTATCTGATTGTGTCCTCGGCCACAATTACCACTTTCGGGCGGATGGCCGACCTGTTCGGGCGCAAATGGATTTATGTCGGCGGGCTGGCGGTCTTTTGTATCGGCTCACTGGTCTGCGCCTTTGCCCCGACTATCTGGCTATTGCTAGTGGGTCGAGTAATCGAGGCGTTGGGGGCAGCGATGGCCCTTTCCAACAGTATCGCCCTCATCAGTGAGGTTTTCCCGGCCCAACAACGGGGCATGGCAATTGGGGTACTGGAAACGGCGGTAGGGGTCGCCCTTACGCTTGGCCCGACTTTGGGGGCATTATTAATCGGGCTGTTTGGCTGGTCGGCGGTCTTTTTTCTCAATCTGCCATTGGGTATGGTCAATATTGGTCTGGGGCTGCGCTTTTTGCGGAATAGCGGACATCGCCAGGCCACCACCAATCTCGATCTGACCGGGACTTTCAGTTTTGGCGGCAGTGTTGCCTTGCTACTTTTGGGGCTGACCCAGGGCCAGAGTCAGGGCTGGCTTTCGGGCTTTACTCTCGGCGTGTTTGGCCTTAGCCTAGTTTTACTGACCTTTTTTATTTATTGGGAGCGGCGAGTGGCAAACCCGGCAATTGACCTCAAGCTGTTCTTTGCAAACCGGGCCTTTGCCCTGGCGAACTTCACCAAAATTCTGGGTTATATGGCTTTTTTTGGCATCAACTTTCTCTTACCCTACTATCTGGAAATTATGCTGAATTTCGATACCAAAGTAGTTGGCGCAGCGATAATCCCCTTTACCGCCGGAATGTTGCTTGGCTCGCTTTCCAGCAGCTTTCTGTCTGACCGCTATCCTTCACGCTGGCTGACCGCGCTCGGTCTGGGAATGGTCGCGGCCAGCGGCCTTCTATTGGGGTTGGTCGGTCCGGCGGCAGGATATTGGCCCTTGCTGCCGGGGATGGCTCTGGGCGGCATCGGGATGGGCCTGTTTATCACCCCCAACGACAAAACGATTATGAACGCTGCCCCGTCCGATAGAATGGGAGTCGCCGGGAGTACCCTGGCCCTGACCCGCTCGCTGGGTATCATTTCGGGGATTACGCTGGCAGGGACGCTTTTTGCGGCCCTGACGGACGGCAAGCCGGGGGCTGACCTCAATAAGACATCCGCACCGATGGCTTTTAGCGTGGTTTATGTTATTATTGCAGCGATAGCTTTGGTCGGGGCGCTCGTGACCGGCACCCTCCAAAGCTCGACTCAAGCCTCTGAGTAATGGGAGAAACAGGATTAAGTTAGTTTTGAATTTTGAGTTTTGAATTTAACTGCCATGCATTAGCTGGCTTTACTCAATCCGCATCCCGCTGACCTTAGATTTTAGATTTAACCCAAGCCAGGAGCAGTAGCTATGAGCCTGAATGTTGCTACCGAATTATACATTGAGGAAGATATGCCGGAAAGCCAAGCTCAAATCAATGTGGTAGATGATGCTAAATCCGTATTGAAATATATGTACCGGCTTGAAAAATGGTTTTGTACTGGCAATCTGGAAATAATTCCACCTTCGGATAAAGTTTACCCCTTCAAGAATATCGCCCCGGATGTGGCGGTATTCAAGGTAGTCGTCCCGCCCGGCGAGCAGGTGCAGCTATCGAGTTGGAATATGGACGAACCGGGACGGCCCGCCCCGGTGGTGGCGATTGAGATTGGGTCTAAAGCTACCTGGAAAGATGATTTGGAGCGCAAGCCCGCTTTCTACCGATTGCTGGGGGTGAAGGAATATTTCGTATGCGCCCCGCAACGGCTCTGGCGCGGGGTTAATACTCCCTTATTAGGCTGGCGGTATGGCCCGACTGCAAGCGAGGTAATCGTACCCAATGAGCGGGGTTGGTTATGGAGCAACGAATTAGATAGCTGGTTGGGAATGGATGGGGCGGAGTTGCATCTGTATGACCGGGAGGGCAATTTGCGGCTAAATGGGGAGCAAGCCGAAGCTGAAACCCGCCAGTTGCTCGAAAGCCAGGCCGAAACTGCCCGCCGATTAGCCGAAGCTCAAATTAAGAAAGTGCAGGAAGCCGCCAAAAAAGCGCAAGAGGCCACCAAAAAAGCGCGGGCTAAAACCCGACAAACTGCCGCTCAGGTTAAAAAAGAGGCTCAGGCCCGCAGCGAAGCCGAGCAAAAGCTGGCGGAATTGCAACGCGAGCTTGACCGCTACAAGAAGCTTAATGGCTAAAGGAAGGTACGTTTAGCATGAACTCTAATACCGAGGTAATCGAGAAATTCTATCAAGCCCTGCAAAAGCGCGATGCGGAAGGTATGGTGGCCTGTTATCACCCTGACATAACCTTTTCAGATGCAGTATTCCAGAACTTGAAAGGCCCGCAAGCTGGCGCGATGTGGCGAATGCTAGTGGAAGCCGGTAAAGATATGGTTGTAACCTACCGCGAGGTGCAGGCCGATAATCAGCAGGGTTCGGGCTATTGGGAGGCTAGCTATACTTTTTCGACTACCGGCAAAAAGGTTTTAAATAAAATCAGGTCGAACTTTCGCTTCAAAGATGGTAAAATTATCGAACACCGCGACAGCTTCGATTTGTGGCGCTGGGCGGCGATGGCGTTAGGGACCCAGGGTCTATTTCTGGGCTGGCTTCCCCCGGTTCAAAACCGTATCCGCAAAACCGCGATGGCCCGCTTAAACAAATTTATGAGCCGATAAATATAATATTATCCTGTTAATCCTGTCTATCCCTGTTAGATAAAAAAAGGAGCATTGAAGAAGTTTGCAAGCGACCCAAACTGAATTATCAGATAAATCCGAGCTTGATTTGAAACTAGAGGCAGCGATTGACCCCTGGTTGGCCCACATGCGCTGGAGGCCCGATTTTGAGCAGTGGCGCAAAGGGCGGCTCTGGCAGGAGACCAGGCAAAAACGCACTCTTGCTAGTCTGCGAATGTTCATGGGTGAGGCCGGGCATAAAAACGCGGATAGCCCCGATTGGCTCAAGGGTCTGAAAATCCTTGATTTGGGGTGCGGGATGGGCGGTCTCAGTGTGGCCCTGGCGCGGGAAGGGGCTATAGTCCAGCCATACGACTATAACCCGGCCTACTGCGAGATTACCCGGCTGCGCGGGCGGCGCTACGATTTAGCTTTGCAGCCGGTCAACGGTGGCGGCGAGCGACTGCCTTTTCCTGCCGCTCACTTTGATTTGATTGTCTGTATGGATGTGCTGGAACACGTTCAGCGCCCCCACGATTTGCTGTCCGAGGTCAATCGCTGCCTGAAACCGGGCGGCCTGGTCTATTTCACCGCGATTAATCGCTTTGCTTTTAACGACCCCCATTATCATGTGCGCTTCGTAAACTGGTTGCCGCGCCGCTTTGCGACCCCGTTTCTCAAGCTGACCGGGCGCTACAAGGATAATTCGCGCTTTACCGATAAGCAAACCTTAGATGAGATGCACTATTTTCGCTTTGACGAACTGCCCCGGCTGAGTAAGCGTTATGGCTTTAGTCGTCTGGTCGAATTGGGCGAACTGGAATGGGGTTTAGCCTCAGGGCATTCCCCTAAACCAATCGCAGGCCGCAAAGGGCAACTTGCCAACCTATTACGGCGAGTGCGATTGCTCGGCCCGGTTTATCGGCTTTACCGCAGCTATTACAAAGGCACTTATCAGCTTATGCTGCTCAAATTCCCTCGCCCGTGAAAATCGCGCTGTACAATCTGACCACCACTACCAAGACCGGCGGAGTTGAATCGTTTGTATGGGAATTGGCGCGTTACCTGACCCGGCTTTACCCCGATTGCCAGATTGACATAATCGGCGGAAAATCCCCGCCCGGTTTTCAAATTCCTGAAATCGGCCCGCAAGTCCGCATTATAACCCGGCCCTTTGTGGGGCGAGAGCAATTCCGCCGTCTCCCGCTGCTAAATCGGGCCTATGGCCTGACCAAGTTGCTGGAACGGCTGACCTTTGGCGTAACCAGCCTCCGATTGTTAGGCCGCGAGCGGTATGATATTGTCCACATCCAAAAACCTTACGACTTGCCAATAGCGCAACTGGCCCAGCGGCGCTACGGTTCGCAAATTCTTTTCGGCTGTCACGGCAAGGATTTTTTTAGCGGAGACCGCTTCTTTGCCCGTAATCTTGCAGCAGTGTCGTGCAGCCACTACAATGCCGCAACTATCGAGCAGCACTACGGTCTGCACCCGGTGGTAGTCTACAATGGGATAGACATCGAGCTGTTTTCGCCGCGCCCGGTTCGCCCCGAACTCCGCGCCCGGTTCGCCCGACCCGACGAGTTTTTGGTAACGCTGGTCGGGCGGCACGAGCGTTGGAAGGGGATTCAGCATCTGCTGTACGCCCTGGCAAAGCTGCGCCGCAAAAATTTGCCAGTCAAGGCTTTGCTGGTGGGCGATGGCCCATATCGGGCCTATCTGGAACAACTGGCCCAAAAGCTGGATGTCGGCGAGGCGGTCTGTTTTTTGGGTAATCTGCCAAACCGCGATTTACCCGATTATTACG
Organism: Chloroflexia bacterium; assembly: GCA_038245615.1. GTDB lineage: Bacteria > Chloroflexota > Chloroflexia > Chloroheliales > Chloroheliaceae > 54-19. The sequence goes on from JBBRSG010000017.1 coordinate 38,120, forward strand.
CCCTGTCGGATATTGTTATCGGCACGAGTTTTGGCAACGAGACTTTCGGAATTGCCCTCTGTGAAGCGGCGGCCTGTGAAAGACCGATAATTGCCAGCGATTTTGGTGGCTTCCGTGAAGTAGTGCAACACGGCGAAACGGGCCTGCGCTATCCGGCCCAAAATTCGGAGGCGCTGGCGGAGGCTATCGAAGAACTATTAGATGACCCGGCCCGCCGCTTGGCTTTCGGACAGGCCGGGCGGCGCTTTGTCGCTGAAAACTTCACCTGGGAGCGAGTGGCAGCGCGAGTTTATACCGAATACCGCCAAATTCTGCCCGATTAGCGGATTAAATCCCCTTTTTTATAAAAAATCGCTATACTATAATCTCAGAACTTTGACTTGAAACGACTTTATTTTATTGGGGCAGGAGGAGTCAGATGACCGAGCGGATTGGGACGGCAGTAGCCGGAGGTTATGAAGAATGGGACGAGCGGATGGTGCAGCCGACCCTCAAGAAAGCGCCGGAGCGCAAGAAATTTGAGACCAATTCCGGCCTGCCAATCAAGCGTCTATACACCGCCCAGGATGTCGCCGGGCAGAATGATGAGCGCGACCTGAACTATCCGGGCCAATATCCTTTCACTCGCGGGGTGCAGCCCACCATGTACCGCAGCCGTTTTTGGACGATGCGCCAATATGCCGGTTTCGCTTCCGCCGCCGAGTCGAATAAACGCTATCACTATCTGTTGAGCCAGGGCCAGACCGGGCTATCGGTGGCTTTCGATTTGCCGACCCAAATGGGCTACGATGCCGACCACCCGATGTCGGATGGCGAGGTTGGCAAGGTCGGCGTCTCGATTTGTTCGCTGGATGATATGGAAACCCTGTTAAGTGGCCTCCCGCTCGACAAAATCAGCACCTCGATGACTATAAACGCGACGGCTTCGATTTTGCTGGCCTTTTATATCGCCGTCGCCCGCAAGAACGGGATTCCGCCCAGCGCGATTAATGGCACAGTTCAAAACGATATTTTAAAAGAATATATTGCGCGGGGGACTTATATCTATCCGCCCGGCCCTAGCTTGCGGCTGATTACCGACCTGATTTCTTACTGCACCACCGAAGTACCGACCTGGAACACTATTTCGATTTCGGGCTATCATATCCGCGAGGCCGGGAGTACCGCCGTTCAGGAAATCGCCTTTACCCTGGCGGATGGTATCGCCTATGTCGAGGCGGCCCAGCGCAGTGGGCAGGACGTGGATAAGTTCGCTATGCGGCTGTCCTTTTTCTTTAACGCCCACAACGAGTTTTTTGAAGAGGTCGCCAAGTTTCGGGCGGCCCGCCGGTTGTGGGCCAAAATTATGCGTGAGCGGTTTGGAGCTAAAGACCCCCGTTCCTGGATGTTGCGGTTTCATACCCAAACTGCCGGTTCAATGCTGACTGCCCAACAGGTAGAAAATAATATTGTGCGAGTGACAGTGCAGGCGCTCTCGGCGGTGTTGGGCGGTACTCAGTCGCTTCATACTAATGGTATGGACGAAGCTTTGGCCTTGCCGACTGAAAAAGCGGCCCGGATTGCCCTCCGCACCCAGCAAATTCTGGCCTACGAAAGCGGGGTGGCTGATACGATTGACCCAATGGCTGGTTCTTATTATGTTGAGAGCCTGACCGACGAAATCGAGCGCCAGGCTCAGGAATATCTCGACAAAATTGACGCACTGGGTGGGACGCTTAAAGCTCTCGAAAACGGCTTTTTCCATCAGGAGATTGAGGATGCCGCCTTCAGGTGGCAGCAGGAAGTCGAAAGCGGGGAACGGGTTATCGTTGGGGTCAATAAATTTACGATTCAGGAGCAGGATACCGTAGAACGGCTGGTGGTGAATCCGGCTCTCCGCAACGAGCAAATCGCCCGACTCAAGGCTCTCCGCGCCCGCCGCAACCAAGCCGAGGTAGTGGCCCGACTACAAGGGCTGACCAGCGCGGCCCAGGGTAGCGATAATCTGATGCCGCATATAGTCGGCTGCGTCGAGAGCCTGGTAACTTTGGGCGAAATCTGCGATACCTTGCGAAAGGTCTTCGGGGTCTACCGTCCGAGCTAGATAAGAACCGCCCCGCTTTCACTGAATCGCCTTTTAAAGCTAGACCTAAAATTGGAAGATAGCGTTCAAGCGCACCGGGGCGGAAGAATTTTCACAATTTAGCCCCGGTGCGGTTGAACACCCGCCCCGCTCCAGGAATATGCGCCTCTTTGCTTATACCTTGCTGGTTAAGGTCACGCGGCTGACTTGCGGATTCCAGAATTGACCGCCGCCATTGGCCCAGCGCAATTTTACAAAAGTTACATTGGTAAGATTGCTCAGAGTATAGCTGTATTTTTTCCAGTCGCCGCCGCCGCCGCTAATGGTAGGATTGACCGCCGTCCAGTTATTCCCATCCGCCGAGGTAAAGAAACTCAGGTGCGAAACCCCCTCGCCCGGCCAGAAAAAACCCACCGCTTCAAAGGATGTCAGGCCCGTCTGTTTCCAAACTACTTCCTGGCTGGCAGTATTATTGCGTCGCAACCGTATCTGGTCATTCTCGAAGAAGCCGGAGTTACTGCTGTCGAAAGATAAATCAGGGCTATGGCTGTAAACCTTACTCCAGTCGCTCAATTCGTCCACCAGGTTAGTAAGTACAAGGGGCGCAGGTGGGACGGGAGCAGGCGGATTGGTAACGGGCGGTGGAGTAACCGGCGGAGGGGTAACAGGAGGGGAGATAACAGTATTAGTATTGAGGGCGTAAACGCTTGAATAAGCTCCTGCCACACTATCCAAATTGTAGGCTCGCATTCGATACCACAGATTGCCGCCTGGTCGCCCATTATCGGCCCAAAAGCCGTTAAAATCGTCGGTGCAACGGTCACAGATAATTGTCCAGGGGCCATTCGCCCCGGCGATAGACCGCTCAATAGAATATTTCTCCGCCCCGGCAGACCCACGCCAATTGATGATATTGCCGGCCTCGGCCTTGAGAATCACTGGAGCGGGCGGGGTATCGTGGGTTGGTACGGCCTTGTTTCGCATCTTGAAAGCATGGGTGCGTAAAACTTGCGCCCGATACCGCAAATCGGAATTTTGACCAGGGTATTGCAAGCCAAAGCCGTCAGTTTGCGGCACAAACCCGGAAGTATCTCGATGGCTAAGTAAAAACCAGAAAAAAGCACCAGCAACCGCATTATTTTCGACATTGGATAGAAATTCGTTGAGGGATGCCCCGCCTTTTTGGTTGAGCCAATCATATTCGCCTACAATAAATACCTTGTTGGCGTTTCGAGTATCAGTCGCATCGTTGACCAGCCGATTAACATCCATTGGATAAAGATGGTCAGAATGAATGTCTACGCTGTTCATTCCCAACGTTCCCCGGTTGAGCCAGTACTTGCCATCTATCACCAAATGCTGACTATCGAGGCTCTTGATATAGTCGGCGATAGTTTGAGTCCAGCCTTCCGGTGAAATCAATTCGTTACCGGTTTCCCAGGCCATAATCGTGGAGTCATCTTTGTAGGCCAGGCCGGTGAGAGTATTGACCCGGTTAAGCATGTGATTTATATAGGCCTTAAAATCGGCGATAACGATTGGGTCGGTGTAAAACGCTTCCTCGCCGCGCCCGCGCCAATCGGTAAAGTTGTGCTTCCCGCCGTGATAATAGTAATAATTATCGGTCAACGGCAGTACTAGCCGTAAACCAAGCTCGCCCGCCCGCTTGATGGCGTAATCAACCTTGCTCAGAGCCGTTTCATTATATACCCCCAAAGTTGGCATAATACATTTGCTGCATCCGGTTGAAGCTGCCAGGGTATGCGAGCGGATAACCGTGACTCCCATTTCTTTAGCGGTCAGCATCGCATCGTTGACCCGAAAGTTGCTGGGGTAATCTATCCCATCAATGTTCTCGTCCAACCCCAGCCAGTGAATGTTAACCCCGGCAAACCGAAATGGCTGTCCATTCAAGGTTAATTGGTTGCCAGCCCGCTTCACAAACCCGCTATTAGCCGCTTCTGCTTCTTCTAACGGGGCTACCAGGGCCAAACCCAATAAGGAAATTGAAATTATCGTCAAAAGAAGCGCGGCTATTTTTAGCCCGATGACATTTTTATACACTAGACCAAACCTCCATAATAAAATTTCAAACGGAGAGACTGGCTTCCAAACCCGCCAGTCCCATCCGTCCAACCTGCAAATGACAGAGCTAATAAACCATTGACTTGGTTGCTAAATTCTCAGCTTGTTCCCAGCGAGCTTAGTTAATAAGCCGGAAACAGGTCGAAACCCAATATTGAAAATCGTTTAAGTGGTATTGTGAAGAACCAACCGACTTTGCTTAGTATCTCAATTACCCGATGCTGGATTTACTATAACCCTTAACTGCCCGTTATTCAATTAAATCTAGTTAATAAAAGGGTATATTGTATAGTACCTTTTTCTATTTTTGATTAATAATACTAGCCAATAAGGGTCATGACCTTGTTGAAATTTCATATTATTAAGGTTCTACTATATTAAGGTAATCTTGAGCTGTAAACTTTAGATTTCAAAAACTTGGCACGTTTCTTGCAGTCTATGAATATGAGGCAAAAGCCTAATTGACCTTAATAATTTAATCACTTGCTTCAGATTTTCGTTAAAGATTACAGGGGTGGCTTTCAATCCAGAACGATCCAAGTAATCCAAAATCATCTCAACAACGTAAATAAAGAAGGTAAGCTAATTCCTTAAAGTTTGCATTTAACTAAGTACAAATTTTAATGAATTGTAAGCTTATAAGTTTAACGAATATTAATCTGAGAAACGACTTTGGTAGGTTTCTAAAGCTCAAGTTGATTACCAGGAAGGTAAAAGAATAAAGTAAATTACATTTACATTAATTTGATTTAATAAACCTTGACAATACGGTAAGTTAATGTTAAATTTAGTTAAGGAATTTCAACAACTTGTTATTATGGTGGAAATGATAGATAAAAGCAGCAAATCTACTTAATCTACCAATATCGGCTTAAAGGTTGTAAATAGTACAGTTTGAGGCAAAAAAACACTCACGAACATTACAAATCGTTTTTGAGGAAAAAATAGCCATAGCAAGATTGATACTTTTATAACTTTTGTTCCACCATTTGTCCTGCTCATCGTCTCCTAAATTTTAACCTGCGCTGAAAGCTACAATAAGGAAGCTTCCTAGTAGCCTTGGTCTATCGCTTGTTTTTAGCCTTCCTAATTAGGTAACAAGCTTCAATTGGAAAGCTAAACTCCAATTTTAATGTGATTTCCAATTCCATCACACTGCGGTGATACTCATAGTTTTACAAGATTGTATGGCTAACAGTACATTGCATTATGCCTTTGTTAAAGGGAGGCACATTAAAATTTAATTATTGCTTTTAACTCGTCCGAATCAGTCATAACTACTCTATCGTCCTGCTTCGCCCCACCTGCATTACTCTTGTTCCTTCCCAAGATAGTACGAGTTCAACATCCCGTTTTCTAGCGGCAATATAAAACCCCGGAATTACGAGTTCCAGGGCTTTAGTTTGGTTTGCCAAGTTCAAGCCGGTCAAAGCTATCAAACTTGGCATATGCGTTTACAAGGAGTCTATATTATGACAGATAACGTTGTCAAGGGGGTTGGAGTCCAATCTCAATTATTAGAGCAACCTCAGCTAAATTTTACGTTTATTCCTTCCAAAAATCCGGCTGGTATGAACTTTCAGTGGCCTTTGGTGAGTGTAGTTATACCTACCCTGAACGAAGCTCGGAATTTGCCGCACGTTCTACCTAACATTCCTGAGTGGATTCACGAGATTCTAATCGTGGATGGGCTTTCCACCGATAATACGATTGAGGTCGCCACCAGTCTGCGCCAGGATGTAAGAGTCGTCATTCAGCGCGGACGGGGGAAGGGTGCAGCCTTGCGGAGTGGCTTCGAGGCCGCGACAGGCGAGATTATTGTTATGATGGATGCCGATGGCTCAACTGACCCCGCCGAAATTCCCGCTTTTGTCGGGGCGCTGCTGGCCGGGGCGGATTTTGCCAAAGGTTCGCGCTATTTGCAGGGTGGCGGCTCATCGGATTTTTCGATGCATCGTCGGTTGGGCAATCTGGGCTTTACCTGGGCCTCGCGCCGCTTGTTTGGGGGCAACTATAGCGATTTGTGCTATGGCTACAACGCCTTTTGGAAAAGGGTGCTGCCTTGCCTGGAACTCGACGGCGATGGTTTTGAAATTGAGACCATGATGAACGTCCGGGCGCTGTGTGCCGGTCTCAAGGTCGCAGAAGTAGCCAGTTTTGAACATGCCCGAATTCACGGTCAAAGCAACCTGCGGACGATTCCTGATGGCTGGCGGGTTCTCAAAACCCTGGTAAAAGAGCGGGTCAAGACTTTGCCAGCCGGGACTAGCGAGCCTAAACCAATTGTGCCAAAGCGCTGGGCTGGGCCAGTTTTAACGGCCCTGGTCGGCCTGATGTGCGCCAGACTCTTGGTACGCTAGGTAAGCTTAAATTGAAAGATGATTATCGAAAGTCGAGAGTAAAGTTTGTAAAAATAAAACTGCTATTAAGTAGCTTTACAAACTTTACTCTCGACCCGTGACCATTACCCGTCTTTACTGACTTATTCAACCTAACATTATGGATATATATATGAACTTCGTTGAAACCAAGCCTGAATATAGTCCGATATCTTCATCAGAACAATCAACCCGGCCTTTAAAAATATGCGTGGTCGGCTCTGGAACCCGGTTTCTAAGCGGGATAAGCTATTACACTCATCAACTTGCCGAGGCCCTGGCGGGTTCACAGCGCGTTTCGGTAATTCTCATGCGCCAGCTACTTCCCACCTTTCTATATCCTGGACGGCAACGGGTCGGTGCAAAATTGACCGACATTCAATATAACCCCGCGACAGCGGTATTGGATGGAATAGATTGGTACTGGTTGCCGAGTATGTTGCGGGCCATAGTCTTTATGCTGCGCCAACGTCCCGAAGTTATTGTATTCCAGTGGTGGACTGGGGCGGTACTCCATTCTTATTTGCTCCTGGCTCTAATGGCCCGCTTGCTTGGAGCGCGAATAGTAATCGAGTTTCACGAGGTGCAAGACCCAGGCGAAGCCCGCTTTCCGATAGCCCGCTGGTACACCAGTTTGGTCGGTGGCCTCATGGTGCGGCTGGCTAAGGGCTTTGTAATCCATTCGGAATATGACCGACCCTTTCTGGAGCAACGCTATCAGTTGGGAAATCGGCCCATCGCTCTTATCCCACACGGCCCTTATAATCAATACCAGATTGCCATTTCATCGCCGGAGCAAATTCAGCCGAAAACTAACCCGGAAACCGCCAGCAAAGTCTATAATCTGCTCTTTTTTGGCACGATTCGGCCTTACAAAGGTCTGGAAGACCTGGTGCGGGCTTTTGACGCTTTATCGCCTTCCGAAATCGAGCATTACCGCCTGACCATTGTCGGCGAAACCTGGGAAGGCTGGACTTTGCCAATTGAACTGGTCGAGCAGAGCCATTACAAAAATCGGATTACCTTGGTCAATCGCTACGTGACCGATGAAGAGGCCGGTCTGTATTTCGCCGAGGCCGATGCGGTGGTGCTGCCCTATCATCGTTCTTCCGCCAGTGGCCCACTTCATACCACTATGAGTCACGGTCTGCCTTTAGTAGTGACCCACGTTGGGGGGCTAGTCGAAGCAGTTGCCGATTATGCCGGGGCAGTCCTGGTTCCGCCTCGTAATCCCGAAGCTTTGAGCCAGGCTCTCCGCCGACTGCCCGATTTATGTGGCAAAAAATATCCCGACCCGCACTCCTGGGAGCGCAATGTCGGACGCTATACCGAATTGTTTGCAAAGCTGAATGTCCGGCAAGTGGCCTCCGGGTCGTCCAAATCGGCGGCTTTTCGCTCGAAATTAAACCAGCTAGAAGCCGAAACTCGAAGCCAAAATTCTGGCTCGACCTACAACCCTTTGCGGGTTTTGATGGTAGCAGTGCGCTATTACCCTTTTATGGGCGGGCTGGAAACCCACGTTTACGAAGTATCCCAGCGCATGGCGAAAGCTGGAATAGCCGTCACCGTCGTTACCACCAATCCTGATGGCGATTTGCCCAACGAGGAATGGTTGAACGGGGTGCGGGTCTGGCGAGTACGCTCGTGGCCCAAAACCCGCGATATAACCCTTTCCCTCGAAATGGTGCAGTTAATCCAAAACGGCAATTGGGACGTAATCCATTGTCAGGGCTACCATACTTTGTTTACGCCTCTGGCGATGCTGGCGGCTATCCGGGCGCGAGTACCTTATATCCTGTCGTTTCACAGTGGCGGTCATTCTTCGCCTTTGCGGAACTCGATTCGGGGAGTACAGCGTCAGGTTTTGCGACCTTTATTGGCGCGAGCGGCCCGGTTAGTCGCGGTATCCCAATTTGAGGCCGATTTCTTCCAGCGCAAGTTGCGATTGCCTGCTCAAAAGTTTGTGGTGATTCCCAATGGCGCGGCCCTGCCTCAAGTCGAAAAAACAGACTGGCTTTCGAGCGAACCAGGCGAGCCAGGCAATAAACTTATTTTGTCGGTAGGTCGGCTGGAACGCTACAAAGGACATCATCGGGTAATCGCAGCCTTCCCGAAGGTGTTGGAACAATACCCGCAAGCCCACCTACGGGTAGTGGGTTCTGGGCCGTATGAGCCAGAATTGCGTCAAATGGTGCAGCAATTAGGCCTGACCGGACAGGTAGAAATCGGGGCGATTGCCCCGGAAGACCGACAGGGGATGGCAGGGATGCTGGGTCGGGCCGACCTGGTGACGCTGATGAGCGACTACGAGGCGCACCCGCTGGCGGTAATGGAAGCTCTGGCGATGCGCCGTCCAGTGTTGGTGGCCCATTCCTCCGGGTTGCAGGAACTGGCAGAGCGCGGTTTGGTTCACTCGATTCCGCTCAAAAGTAACTCGGCGGAACTGGCCCAGGCCGTGATTAACCAGCTTGACCGGCCCTTCGTGCCAGCTCAAGTTGAGCTACCGACCTGGGAAAGCTGCACCGCCGATCTGATAAAGCTCTATAACTCGATGGCTGACCGAGGAGCAAGGGAAGTATGAACGACAACGCCACGGAAAACGCTAAAAAAATGGACGCTTTTATCTGCGTCCACCGCCGCGATGTGGGCTACCTTTTGGAAATGGTTTTGCGCTCTTATACCGTTAATTTTCAACCACAACGCCATCTGATGCTCATCAGCAACGACCTGCCTTACCTGCGCGATTTTATCGAGCGACTGGGTTTAAGCCAACAGGTCAGCTTGAGCAGCGATGAGGATTGGCTCTCTAAAGACGAACTGACTTTGGGTGGCTGGTACAAACAGCAGCTTATCAAATTACGGGCCTACCAGTTTTGCGAGACCGAGAATTTTTGCAACCTGGGGGCGGATACCCTGTTACTCCAACCGCTATCGTATAGCGACCTGGTAAAAGACGGTCTGCCGGTGATGTACTATACCCGCCACATGCCGCCTAATCTGCACTATCTGTACGAGTGGCTACGGGTTGGGAACATCGCGCGGATTTTGCAGGTCAAGCCGGGCAAGTCTCGACGCTATGTGGATTTTATCAATGACCTATTTTGCTTCAATCGCAGCGAACTGATGGGCTTGAATCGTCATCTTGAAAAGCTGTATGGGCCAAACTATTTTTACAACTTGTTGTGCGATTTCGGGTCAGACCCCCGCAACCAGAAAAAGTTTGGAGAGTGGACGCTCTATAACATGTACATTTTGGAATGTGTCAAGCGTCCGGTTGAAATCAGGAATTCGGCGGCGGGGTTTTTGACCCAACTCCACAACCTGTCGGCCCTGGAACAATTCCGGTTTGACTCAAAGGTAGCTCACTTTGTGGGTAAAGATTTCGATGTGGACTATATTAAAAATCAGGTGATTCGCCAGCAGGGTGAATTGGGTCGGTATTTAGTTCAGGCTCAAGCCTGACTTGCCACAGTCGGCCCATCGTCGTCGGACGCGGGTCGGTATATAGGGGAAAATAAGTGAAACTGAACACAAGAAAAATAGATAAACCAGTCGTGATAGTTTCCACGCCAGACGAGGCCAGGGCCATCGAGCGAACCCAACCTCATCAGGACATCGTAGAATACCAATCCGCCGACCAGGAACTAGCAATTATCCCGCCCTCTAGCGCCTGGGGCTGGTTTCCGGCGTTGAGCTTAATCGCCGCTTGCAGCCTGCTAATGATTTCGCTAGGGTACACCCTGAATCGGCGCGGCGAAGAATGGGGCGCGAGTCTGTTTTGGGTCGGGCTGGTAGTCCTGTTTGCCCCGATTGCGGCTCGCTTGCTGAGTGCCGAGGCCAGTCGCCGCGAGCGTTTGGCCCTCATCGGGTTGCTGGGGGTCAGCATCTATTTGGTTAAAATTCTGCACAGCCCGGTAAATTTTACCTTTCACGACGAATTTATTCACTGGCGCACCGCCATCGATATATTACGGACTGGACATCTCTACGAACCCAATCCGATTATTCCGGTCAGCCCGCTCTATCCCGGTCTGCAACTGGTGACTACCGCCCTGATGACCCAAACCGGGATTGCAATCTATGGAGCGGGCAACCTGTTGATGGGTTTGGCCCGGCTAATGCTGGTGCTATCTCTTTTCCTCTTTTTCGAGAAGCTGACTGGCTCGCAACGAATGGCGGGGCTGGGCGCACTCTTGTACATGGGCAACCCGACCTTTCTATTTTTTAGCGCCCAATACGCCTACGAATCGCTATCGCTGCCTTTAGCCGGACTCGCTTTATTCGTGGCAGCCCGCCGTCAGCAAGAACACGGGCTGACCCGCCTGGGCCTGAATGTAACTTTAATCCTGACCCTTTTGACGATAGTAATTACCCATCACTTGACGGCCTATGCCGTCGTGGGCTTCCTCCTCTTGTGGACTTTAGTGGCCTATCTCAGCAATCTCATGGCCCGATTGCGCTACAAAGGCTATACTCCACGACTGCCCGGCTGGAATTTCGTCAGCACCAGATTAGGCCTGAAAAAATGGTTTCCAGCGTCATCATCAGGGCCGGTTTCGGGGGAAGTTCTGGAACTTCAACCTGGGCCGGGTGGGGCAGCCCTCTTGGTGTTAGTCGCATCGGTGGCCTGGCTGGTCTATGTCGCTACCTTTACGATAGGCTATCTCGCCCCGGTTTTGCGGGATGCAGTAGTCGAGGTAGTGCGCTTGATTGCCGGGGAAGCTTCGGGACGACAATTATTCAAGGGTTCAGTCGGGCAGGTGGCACCGTTCTGGGAACAGGTGATGGGCTATGGCTCGGTAGGCCTGCTGATTTTGGCCTTGCCGTTTGGCATCTTGCATATCTGGCGAAATCAGCGCCGCAACGCGCTGGCCCTCACCCTGGCGGTGATGGGGATAGCCTATCCTGCGACCCTGGGACTACGGTTTACCTCGGCGGGCTGGGAAGTGTCTAACCGCACTTCGGAATTTGTGTTCGTAGCGGTGGCCTTGTTGGGAGCTTATGGGCTGGCCTGGATTTGGATGTCAGGCCGCCGCAAAAGCTGGGAGTGGTCTACCGCTTTTGTGGTCTGTGTCACCGTAATTTTTATGGGTGGGGTAATGGTTGGTTGGCCGCCTTTTGCCCGAATTCCCGGCCCGTATCTGGTATCGGCTGATACCCGCTCGATTGAATGGGAAGGTATCGCCGCCGCCGACTGGAGTCGGGACGGTCTGCCAAAGGGCTACCGGATGGCGGCAGACCGGATTAACAATCTTTTGATGCTATCACAAGGTCAGCAACGGATTGTGATGAACGTTGGGGACGGAGTTAATGTTGGCACTATCTTTATGGCCCGTGAACTCGGCCCGATTGAAGTGGATCGCCTCAAAAAAGGACATATTCGCTATCTGGTGGTAGATAAGCGCTTGACGACGGCCTTACCCTATATCGGGATTTACTTTGAGGCCGGTGAGCCGGATACCGGGGTACACAAAACCCCGATTGACCCGGTGGCCCTCGCCAAGTTTGACAAGTTGCCGTATGTCCGGCGGCTGTACGATAGTGGCAATATAGTTATTTATGATGTAGGAGAAATATCCGGTGTACGCTGAAACAAGAAAATCTCTGGACTTGACTATCGTCACGGCCCTGGTGGTGATAGCCGTCGGGCTGGCCCTGGCGGGGATTGATTTCCTACCCCTGCGCTTCCTGTTCGGGCTGCCGTTGGTATTGATACTGCCGGGTTATGCGCTGGTAGCGGCCTTTGCCGGGCCAACCCTGGGGGCTGCCGAGCGGCTGGTTTTAATCATCGGTCTGAGTCTGGCAACTACCGCTCTGGGTGGTATCCTGCTCAATATGACTCCCTGGGGCTTGCAGGCCGGGTCGTGGGCCATCCTGTTGGGTACTGTCACTTTGGTCGGCGGGGCGGTAGCCCTTTGGCGGCGGCGCACCAGCCCCGACCAGGCCCGTCCTTTTAATTTTAATCCGGGGTTCAACCCCCGCCAATTGGCCTTGCTAGGAGCGGCCATGGTAGTGGTAGTGATTGCGCTGGGAGTAGCCCGGTTTGGGGTCGAAGACCAATCGCCGACTCTCACCCAATTCTGGATGATACCGGGTGAAACCAATCCCAGTTCTTTGCGGCTGGGAGTGATCAGCACCGAAGCCCCGACCTCCAAGTTCCGCCTGCAACTGGAGTCAGAAGGCAAAGTCATTCAGGAAGTCGCTACTATTGAGCTAACCCCCGGCGAGCGTTGGGAAAAGACCGTCGAGTTATCGGCGGAGCAGTCCCCAAAAGGTAAGCTTGAGGCTAAACTCTATAAGCTGGATAGTCAGGGAGTGGCTACCCTGTATCGTTGGGCCAGCTTACCCGCCAAGTAAAGTTTTAGACCAGGAAGGACGTACCGTGCTACTCAAGAACTCTATTATTACCTGGATTAAAGCTAACCGGGTCATTCTGGCAAATGCCGGGTCACTAATCGGGACTACCGTTTTGACTTCCGGCCTCGGCTTCATCTATTGGTGGTTGGCGGCCCGCCAGTTCCCGGAAGAAGCCGTTGGGCTGGCTTCGGCGGCAGTTTCGGCGATGTCGTTACTGGCGACGATTGGAATGCTGGGGCTGGGGACGCTTTTAATTGGGGAACTACCCCGCCAGCCCGAAAATCGAGGGGCGCTCATCATTACATCGCTCCTGGTAGCCGGTTTAGCCGGGCTGGGACTGGGCTTTTTGTTTGCCATCATTGCCCCGCTGCTGTCGGCGGAATTAAATCCGTTGGCGGCGGATGGACTGAATATAGTGCTTTTCGGGCTAGGCGTGGGTTTTAGCGCCATGACCCTGGTTTTAGACCAGGCTTTGATTGGGCTACTGCGGGGCGATTTACAGTTGTGGCGGAACGGCCTATTCGCTCTGACAAAGCTGGTGGCTCTCTGGCTGGCGGCGGTTCTGCTTCAGGATAAACTGGGCTTGACTATTTACGCTACCTGGACGCTGGGCAATCTGTTATCACTTTTGGGGCTAGGAGCTTTTACGCTCTGGCGGTTTCGGCAGCGGAATTTTGCGCTGCCGCGCTTGGGTCTTTTGCGGGGGCTAGGGCGGGCGGCGCTGGGCCATCATATATTAAATCTGGCCCTTTTGCTGCCCAGCCTGATATTACCGCTTTTAGTAACGATTTTGCTATCGGCCTCGACCAATGCCTATTTTTACGTAGCCTGGATGGTGGCTAATCTGGTTTTCGTCATTCCGGCCTCGCTGACGACAGTTCTCTATGCGGTGGGGTCGGCAGACCCGGCGAGGTTGGCCCAAAAAACCCGCCTGACCCTCAAACTGGCACTCGGTATCGGGTTGCTGGCAAATATCATGTTATTTGGGTTAGGCGGGTTTTTGCTGAGTTTTTTTGGCAGCAACTACTCGGCTCAGGCCGAAAATGTTCTGCACTTGCTGTGTCTGGGCGTATTTGCCATCACTATCAAAGACCACTTTGTCGCCATCTACCGCATTCATCACCGGATTGGGTTGGCGGCTGGGCCGGTCATCGCCGGAAGTCTGTTTGAAGTATTGTTGGCGGGACTAGGGGCGTTGGTCGGCGGCTTGAGCGGACTGGCTCTGGGTTGGCTAATTGCGATGTTGGTCGAAGCGGCCCTAATGGGAACGGTGGTCTATCGGACGGCCTTCGTCGCGGCAATCGCTCCGCCCGTCCGCCCCGTGACCAGTTCGGTGGAGAATTAGGTTGAAAGTGGTCAGTGGCCAGCGAAATGCAACACGGAAGACGGAGGGAAATACGGTTAGCGGTGCGCCGTATTTACTCAGCACTGTACCTTCTGAGCGCTGAACACTGAACACTACTATAAAAGGAGTTGAAATGTTGAATTTAATGAGTCTGGCAGCCCCAGCCGTTCAAATCAGTGATGGCGATTTGGTTTTTCCGCTGATTATCACCATCAGCCTGATTGTAACCTTAGCCTTGCGTGAAGTGTTGAGTGGCCTGGATAACCCGCTGGTTCGACGGGTGCGCCGCTATCTCAGTTTAGTAAGTGTCCCATTGCTGGTGGTATTTGTGGCTATCGCGGTCATCAGGGTTACGACTATAGTTTCCGGTCTCTAATCCCGTTTAGCGTATTTTATGAAAGGCAGAGTCATGCAGGTACAAAATAAACCGATGGTTGAAAGTGCGCCGTCCGAAGAAAATATTACCCCGCCAAATCCCCATCGTAATAAACCACCCCGGCTTATTCCGCTTATTGGGGTAGCATTGGCGGTAATCTTGCTGGTTGCAGTCGTCCTGGTAGTTACTTCCGGTTCTAAAGGCCAAAAAATTGTGGGAAATATTACCCCAACTGTGGCGCAGTCGCCCATCGGGGCAAGCGGTACTGGTACGGCTTTAGCAACTGTAACTGCCCCTAATAATTTATTGCAAGATGCCCTGCTAGGGTGGGATACCAGTTTTAGCCATACTGCCAATCTTGCTTTTGATATTACTAATCCGGTGCTGTTCGATGGCGACTCCTCACGGGTAAAGCGCATCACGCCTACCAGTGAAGAAGTGGTTTGGAAACAGGACGGCATGAAATATTTTGAAGCGGTGGTTTATTTCTGGCCCGGTGAAGATGTCGTACCGATGGAAATGTTTATTTCGGTGGACGGTACAAACTGGCTAGGGGCTATTCCGACGGTACAGGGCGGAGAGGGTGATTGGAAAAGATTTACTTATACTCTGACCGACTTGACCAAAGCAAATTATGTAAGAATGCGTTGGGCCAATAATAATGGTGCGCCCTGGAGTCCCCAAATTGGTAAAGTAGCTTACAGCAACGGTCTGCCAGCTTCCACTACGACGGTTGCGCCGAATGCTACCACGGCGGCAGTGGCGGCCAATCCGGTCACGACGGCGGCTAGTCCTGCCGGGACTGCCTCGGTTGCTGCGACGGCGACCCCGGCCCAGCCCAACTTGTTGACGGTCAGCCGCACCAACCTGACCGGACATAGCGGCCCGATTAACGCGGTGAGCTGGACTAAAGATGGGCGTTATTATGCCACCGCCAGCGACGACAAAACTATTAAAGTCTGGGACGCGGCCCTCAATAAGGTGGTATTAACCCTGGACGATAAAAAACGACCTCATACCGCCCCGATTGTTTCGGTGGCCTGGAGTTCTAAAGGCAACTATCTAGTTTCGGCCTCGGCGGACAAGTTTATTAATTACTATTCGGTCTTTTCCTCGAATGGGGGCAGTTCTACTCCACCCGGTACGGTGTTGCTGCAAGCCAGCGATGGGGTAGCCCCGACGACGGCCCTGCTTTCGCCGGACGATAATCTGTTGCCTTATCCGGGCGTGGGAGTGTTGAATACCTGGGATTTCAAAAACGATGACCTCGGCCCTAAGTTCGTTTTGAATAATTACTCCGCCGATATTACCAGCCTGGCTTTTTCGCCGGATAATAAATATCTGGCAATCGGGTTGAGCGATGATACCGTCCAAATTTGGGATGTCCCGGCGGTCAAGCTACTTCAAAAGCTGGAAACGACGGTAGATAAGCCCAATTCGGCGACGGCCCTGACCTGGACTCCTGATAGTCGGCAGCTTGTAATTGGTCGCCAGAAATCCTTTGATGTGATTCTCATCAAGCCCGCCAACGGTGCGACAACCGTTTCAAATCTGTTGCTGAGGTCGGTAACAGCCCCGGTCAGTTCGCTGGGAATTAGCAGCGATGGCAAGCGGTTGGCGGTTGGCACTCAAAATGGAGAGGTGCAACTGTGGTCTTTGGAAAATTACAAAAGCTCGCAGCAATTTAATGGCGAAGTGACCCCGGTCATAGGTTTACACTGGAACAGCGATAACTCGCAAATCACGGTAGCCAATGGCGGGACTCTGCCGATGCTAACCAATTATACGGTGCTTATCTCGTAAATAAGGTTGGCTAGTGCGCTGAATTTATCGCGGTCTGGACGGCCCGGTTAGCATCGGGCAGCAAGATTTTTGCGGTATTGGCGCCGCTCAGAATAACCTCAATCGTCTGTTCCCAGGTAATGTCAGCCTGGGAATAGGCTTCCAGTTTGTAGGGTCGGGCAGTTTTAAGCTGTTCCAGATAGGGTTTCAGGAGCGGTTGGTCCGTGAAATAGGGGTCGCTGTAGAGTTCGGTCAGCACCGGATAGCGTCCCATCTCGCGGGTCAGGCGCATCTGATATTTGGGAGTGGTAGCCCACTTCAGAAACTCAAAGGCGGCCTCGCGGTTCTTCGAGCCTTTTGGCACAAAAAGACTTCCACCGCCCTGAACACTGCCGCTAGTTTTGCCATTTATCCCTTTGGGCAATTGGGCCGTGCCGATTTCCTCACGCAATCCGGCGGGGCTGTTGCGTTCCATCTCCTTCAAGTCCCATGGGCCACTGAAAAACATGGCGATTTTGCGTTGCTTGAACAAATCCACCGGCTGTGGGCCTTTGCCCGAATTAAAATTAGGGATGACACTGGCCTTATCGCGGTTAATCAGGTCGGCCAGAAATTGCATCATCTCGATATTGGCGGGACTATCCAGCTTGGCCGTCGGGCGGTTGCCCTGTTCTTCCAGCAAATCCCCGCCATTCGAGCGCAATAGCCCAAAAACGTCCCACGCCCCTGGCTTTATTGCCAGACCGTAGCGACTGCCGTCGGCTTTGGTCAGCTTGCGGGCATCTTCCAGCAATCGGGTATAGCTGTAGTCTGCTCCCGGCTCACTTAGCCCGGCCTCCTTAAACATCTGCTTGTTATAAAACAAAAAGACGGTATTAATATCGAGCGGCACGCCGTATTTTACCCCGCCCCAGCTTACATCCTCCAAAGCGCCCGGCATAAATCGTTCACTAGCTTTTGCCCCCCACTGCTGCCATAAATCGTCCAATGGTTCGGCAAAACCCTGCGCCCCAAAGGTAAAAGCGTGTTGGTGAGCAACATCCGGGGGAGTGCCAGACCCTACTGCGTCTTTGACCTTGCCGCGCATTTTGCCCCACTCGGTGTGGTCTATAACGATAGTGATATTGGGATAGGCTTGCCGAAATTCGCGGATGAGTTCCAGAATCGGGGTTTCGTTATAGTAATCGTCGGCGAACCAGACCCGCAAAACCAGCGGTGGCAAGGCTGCTAAACGTGGGTTTATCGCTACCGGAAAAACTATTTTACTATTAGACGTTATGGCGGGGGCGGCAGGAGTTGGGGTGGTATCCTCGCCACAGGCGGTCACAATCAATAGACCCAGACTGATTATCCAGATTAAGCTCGTCCACCTGAATATGACCTTGCCCATGTTGGCGCTCCTTTAAAGTACATTTTAAGAGGGATGGACAGGATTAACAGGATATATCAAATCCTCAGTTGCCCAAAAGGTTAAGTGTCCTTGTTAAACTTAGTGACTAGCCTTGTAACTCAAAACTCAAAATTTTTTACTGACCACTTTTAATCGTAAGTGGTAAATGGTAAATCGTAAATGCCTCTGTCCTCAGACCTGAATTTCCCCTGACCCCCGTTGAGTGGCGTGTTGCTTGACTTCCTCGTATATTTCGCGCCAGGGGCGACCTGAAGTGCGAGCCAGGGCTGCCACACTTTCATATTCGGGGACGGCCTCGACTACTTTGCCCCCGATAATCTTTAGCTTGACCTGGGCCGGGCCAGCCGGAGTTTCGATTTGCCGGAATTCGCGCTCCGCCATGTAGCGCGATAGCCGCGAGCAACGCACTCCAAAAGTGCTACTTTCGGCGATAATCATGGCCGCAAGGCGGGCTTCGTCGGCAGGCCGGGCCAGCACACTTAACATAACCGCCGGGCGGTTCTTTTTCATCTGAATCGGAGTGAAATAGACATCCAGAGCCTCGGCCTGCATCAGTCGCTCCAGCAAATAGCCCAGTCCTTCTGGAGTCATATCGTCCAGATTGGTTTCAATCAGGCTCACTTCGGCGGGGGAGGACTGAGGACTGAGGACTGAGTTTTGGGGGTCAGGGGTCAGGGGAAAGTGCTGAGTGCTGAGTGCTGAGTGCTGAGTCAAGTTTTGATTTTCCCCCATAGGGGGTGAGACCGCGATTTTCGATTTTCGATTTTCGATTTTCGATTCGTGAGGGCCGATAGTTTCGCCGCGCCAGAGACGCAGGGCGTTAGGCCAGCTAAATTCGCGGCTACCAAAGCCGTAGCCGACCCCTTGCAAGGTCATGGCCGGACGCGGTAGGCTACCCGGTTGGCAGAGGGTCGCAATCAAAGCGGCCCCGGTAGGTGTAACCATTTCGCTGCGGGCGGGATATTCACTACCATCACTCAAGGTGACAGTCGGGGTCAGGGTCGCGCCCCATTCCGCCAATAGTTCCAGGGTTGCCGGAGCGGGGACGGGCATCAGACCATGCGCGGCCCGAACAAACCCGCTTCCCAAAGGCAAAGGACTGCAATAAAACTCCTCTATCCCAAAAAACTCGAAGCCCAGGCACGCCCCTACGATGTCCACGATGGCATCTACCGCCCCGACTTCGTGGAAATGAACCGCATCGGGCGGTGTATTATGAATTTTACCCTCGACCACCGCCAGTTTCCAGAAAACCCTTTTGGCCCGCTCGGTCACTTGCAAAGGCAAATTAGCCGCCTCGATTATCTGATGAATCTGGGAAACCGAACGATGAGGCGGAGTGGTATCTTCCAAAATGACATCCAGCTTGAGGCCCACGATATGCTGCTGTTCTACCAACCTGACCGCCAGGCGATAGCCCGGCAAATCCAGTCGGGCCAGCCCTTCCTTGAGGTAATCCAGTGGCAGACCGAGATATAACAGCGCCCCAAGCGTCATATCCCCACTCAAGCCCGAATAGGCATCAAAATAAAGTATCTTAGCCACTAACCTTACTCCCGATGCCTTTGCCCGACCCAGCCTCGACCTTTAGCTGACCACAGGCGGCCTGAATATCGCGGCCCTTTTCGATACGCACACTGTTGGGAATCCCGTAGCGGTCAAGAGCGACCTGAAAAGCCTTAATGCGCTCGCTGGCCGAGCCACGTAGCGGGCTACCGGGAACCGGGTTCATTGGTATCAGATTGACGTGGCACAACATCCCCTTTAGCAAGACCCCAAGTTCGCGTCCGGCGGCAGGGCTATCATTTTGGCCCTCGACCAACGTATATTCAAAACTCAGACGGCGGTTGGTCTGGTTGATATAGTAGCGGCAGGCTTCCATCAAATCGGCAATCGGATAGCGCAGATTAATCGGCAACATCGAGGAGCGTAGCGCATCGTTAGCGGCGTGCAAGGAAATCGCCAGATTAATCGGCAATTCTTCGTCGGCAAAGCGCCGAATCATCGGCACAAGCCCGACTGTCGAGACCGTCATTTTGCGGGCGCTCAAATTCAGCCCGTCCGGGTCGTGAAATCGGCGAATTGCTTTCCATAGGTTTACATAATTCGCCAATGGTTCGCCCATCCCCATAAAAACCAGATTGCTGACCCGTTTATGCCCCAGCGTCAGGGCCGGGTCATTGCACCGGGCCAAGAAGCGTTCAAAATGGAGAACTTGCTGAATTATTTCGCCCGGCTGTAAATTGCGGGTCAGGCCCAATTGCCCAGTGGCGCAGAAATTACAGCCCATCGCGCACCCGGCCTGGGTCGAAACACAGACCGTCGCCCGGTCAGGATAGAGCATCAGGACGCTTTCGATTTCCGAGCCGTCCGGCAGCCGGAAAAGTACCTTGCGGGTCTGCCCGTCGTGGGCTACTTTTTCGATAACCACTTCCAGAGGCGCAAGGGAGACCCGTTCCGCCAGTTTGTCCAAGAAAGGGCCGGGCAAATTGCCCATTTCGGCATAATCAAAGGCAAATTGCTGATAGAGCCAGCCCCAGACCTGTTTGGCCCTAAAAGCGGGTTGGCCCAACTCCTTGACCAGCTTGGTCAATTCCGCCATCTCGAAATCCAGCAAGGTGGGCCGAGGTTTACGATTGAGCAATATCGGCCTGTTTTCCGGGCGCGGTTGGTTTAGTGACTCGACTGTCGCCAGGTCGCGGGCCAATTCTTCATCCTTTGAGGTTATAATCGCTTCGCTCACGCTTACTCCATCCCATAATATACCGCCCATTAAAGATTCTATTCCATCAGCAAATAGTCAACCCCAAAAAGCTGACGGCTGAAACCTCTTAACTATTATATCACTATCGCAAAGGGAATCTATTTTTGATAGTACACCAGGGCCAATGATTTTAGTAATCTAAAATCTAAAATCTCCCTTCTTCCGCCTTGCAAACCTCAGTCCTATATTCCCCTGACCACTGACCACTATCAAAGAGCTTTTTGGCGGTCAATAATTGGCAGACCGGGAAGCGGCTCGGTAGTCTCGAACCGCATAATTTTTTGGTACTGGCGCACCCGGTGTCCCATATACTCGATGGCCTGGGACATCCGTTCAAAACTTTCGTGGTCGAGGGGCTGGCCTAGCTGGATTATAATATCTACTTCGGCCTTGAGAATAGCCAGGGGGTCGTTTAGTTCGTGGGCGACGGTGCGGGCCAGGGTTAAAACCCCTGATAGTTGGTCCAGCTTTTTTTGGATGGCCCGGCGGCTGACTTGTTGGACCGCTGTCGCAATCTGCCCGGCAATCATTTCGGTAAAGCGAATTTTTTCGGGCGTAAAATGAGCCGCCGTTGTCGCCGCCAGACCCAGCACTCCAAGTGGTTGGTTAGAAGCGATTAAAGGCATAAAGAGGCCTGACACCCAGGCCGGTTGGTCGGTGTAGGATGTGCCGGGGTTTATCCTTAACCACTCGTTAATATCCTCGATTAAAACGGGCTGGCCTTGTTGAAAAGCCCAGCCTGAAAGGGTGCGACCTACCTCTGGTTGGGCGGCCCATTGGGGTGGTTTTCCCTCGAAACCCTGCTCCGCAATCAAGTAGAGTTCCGACTGGTTTTGCTCATCTAAAAGCCGAATAGTGCCACCTTCCGAGCCGGTTAATTCGATTGCCAGATTCAAAGCGTGCTGGGTTAGACTCGGCAATTCGATTGGCCCACGAAGCTGCCGATTTACTTCCTGTAAAGCTTCCAACTCGGCGTTGCGGATTTCCAACTCGGTATTGCGCTGCTGCAATTCCCGGTTAATTATACTTGAGGTTTGGTTACGAGAAGTTGCCATTTTTCAACCTGAAAGCGGGGAATAGTAATACCCAAAAGCTGGCCTGATTATAGCATAAACTTGATGAGAAGGATGTTAAGGTTATCATATCGGGTTCAAAACCCGGTTGACGAAATAGGTCAAGGTGGTATATAATTAAATTGTTATATTTGTCTGACAAATATACTTTTTGTACAAATACGAACAAGTGACCCTGCAAATAGTATTTTTTGCAGCCCAGAATTAGAAAGTACCGGTATAAGAATTTCAGAAAATACACACAGGTGAACCCAGTGGAAAACAGCTTGGGATTGTCTTACTTCCCCGCTCCAAATAGAGCGGAACGGAAAGCAGACAGAAAACGCGAGGACAAAATCGAAGTTAGCGCCAAACGGGAAAGAGTGGCGATGCGCCTGGACACCCTGAAAGTCCCGCGTGCCAGCGAACTGGTCGCCGACAAGCTACGTTCTCTGATTGTGAATGGCGAGGTGCATGTAGGTGCTACTTTGCCCTCCGAAAAAGAATTAGTATCCCAACTGGGAGTTAGCCGGGCGACCTTGCGCGAAGCCTTGCGAATACTGGAATCAGATGGCCTGATCCAGACCAAGACCGGGCCTAAAGGCGGGATTCAGGTTTTGCGACCTGGGGCGGCTAATCTGACCCGCTCGTTATCGCTTTTGTTGCAACTCGAAGATACTCCTTTCACGATGCTATTGGAAGCCCGGCGCTTGCTCGAACCGCTGTGCGCCAATTTGGGGGCAGAACGCGCCACCGCGCAGGAACTGACAGAACTGGAGCATCGCATTCAGCTGATGCGGGAGCAGATTGACGATACCGGGGCGTATGTCCAGCAACAACTGGCTTTTCACAAGGGTATCTTTGCCCTGGCCCATAACGATGTGTTGCGGTTATATACCACCTCGGTCGGCGACCTGATTTCGGCCCGAACTACTCAGGTGGGTCTGCCTCTGGCGGAGCGGGAAATTGGGGTGAAGGCGGCGGAAGGAATTCTGACGGCCCTCCGCAGTCGGAATGGTTCGTTGGCGGCTCGACGGGTCGAGCTTCACCTGCGAGCCTTTGATCGGATGTTTACTATTAATGACAAATGAAAAAAATAAAGAAAAATAGGGTTGTTGCTGTTTCGGTTTATATTTTTACCACTACAATTCAGCTAAGTTAAGTTAAGTTATAATGCGGCGGCTTTTTACAAGCCTGGGTCTGATGAGAAGTAAAGTATTTTGGGTGAGTATTTACGGAGTTACAGAGGAGGATATCTAAGTTGCTTTTTCCAATGTTATCTGACCGCCTGGATCGGGCGCGATGGAGTTTTAGTGATATTGATTTCACGAAAGTGGATAAGACTAAGGTGGATGCCGAGCTTATTCACGATATGTTCCATGTCTGTCTGACCGAAGTGGGTTCGATTCCCGCTACCGCGATGTTTATGCGCGATTTCCGGCACGATATGGATTTCCAGCGGTTTATTGCGATTTGGGGCTACGAAGAAGGCAAGCACAGCCTGGCGATAGAACGCTGGCTGAACGAGCTGGGGGTCGAAGTACCGCAAGCCGAGATGGAAAAGGTCAATCTGGAATTTGAAACTGCTCCCTGGATTGAGACCTTGACCATGCACTTTTTGGGTGAACAGCGCTTGGGGCTATGGTATGGAGCTTTTTCGGGAATTGCGCCCGGTGCTAGGGACCGCCCGGTGCCAGAGCCAGTTTTGCGCCAGATTTTGGAGCTGATGGCCCAGGACGAATGGCGGCACGCTGGAGCTTATTTCGCTTTCTTGAAGAAAGCGGTTAAGGAAGACCCTGCCAGCCTGGAGAGAATCGCCAAGATGACCCTCTGGATGCTGCGGAGTCCCGGTCGCCATCCTACCAATATTACCGACCCTTCGGTTATGGGGGTGCTGCCTGACCCGAACTATTACCGCTCGATGCTGGAACGGTATATGACCCCGGAAGGCGAAAAAGTGATGGAAAAGCGGGTGCTGAGTTGCTTCTCGATTCTGGCGAATGAGACCGTCGAAACTCCCCGCGACCTGTCCAAATATCTCCGCAAGCATTTTGGGGCAAAAGCCGTCGAGCCAATCGCGGCCCTGGTCTAGTTCCTGTAGCTGTAAAGAGGTTAGGTTTACCATTGGTGAACCTAACCTCTTTTAATTTATGATTGAAAGTAACTATTCAGCCTTGTCATTCTGAGCGAAGCGAAGGATAAAGATCCTTCGCTTCGCTCAGAATGACAAATCCAAAGCTGGCTGAACAGTTACGATTGAAAAACGGTCAGCTATCAGCTTTAGAGCCAATATCCCACAAGGGTTGAGGGCATTTTGTGGGACATTGCGCCAGTTGGCTGCTGCCAATGGATTGGACACTCAGTACGATTTCCCAAAACAGCCCCAACCCTTGTAGATATTGCTCAGTGTTCAAATCAGCCGACGGAGCGGCTTCCCACAAAAATGCCCCCAAGTTTTGTGAAGCAGTAGCTCTAAAGCTGAAAGCTGACGGTTGACAGCTTTTCAATCGTAAATCGTAAATCCCCCCGACCCCAG
>JBBRSG010000018.1:0-59909 GCA_038245615.1 Chloroflexia bacterium
CAACAAGAACAGGTCAAAAGCCGGGTCTAAGAGGAGTTACGATTTGCCCCAATGTGGGCGAGGCCGCGATTTACGATTGAAAGTGGTCAGTGGTCGGAGGTCAGTGAAATGCAAGGCGGAAGACCGAGAACTGAGTGCTGAATTGTTACTTACGATTTTAGATTTTAGATTTTAGATTTTAGATTTTAGATTTTAGATTTTAGATTTCCACAGGAGCAGAGTTTGAAGAGCGTCGCAAAAGAAGTGGCAAAACCTGACTCGTCCGCCGAGGGTCAGGCTTTGCCACTTCTTTTGCTTTCCAGCTTGCGGACGCTGGGGTATTGGAGTTGGCCTGCCGGGGTTATCGTGGTGCTTTTATCGCTGGCGGTGGTGGCGCTCTATCAGACCCAAATAGATTACCGTTTCAAATTAGGGCTGGAAGATAAAAGCCCGGCCCTTTCGGGTTTTTACGGGCCGGAAAAGAACCCGAACTTTGATTATCGCTGGTCGTATCCGACTTGGAAACTAGATTTACCTTTATTAGGTCGCCGCCCCTACCAAATCGAACTTACCGCCCTGAGTTTGCAGCCTGCCCCGGTTGAAGTGCGGGATGCCAAAGATATTTTGGTCGGCACTTTTACGCCTGCTACCCAAATTCAAACTTATCGCCTCGAAATTTCGCCAGATGCGGTTTATAGCGGCGACCTACACCTGAAATGTCAGATAGCAGCTTTTCAACCCGACGGCGGACGCGACCACCGCGACCTGGGTTTGTTGGTCACACAGCTAGACCTGAAAAGCCAGCGCGGATTGGTAATCCCGCCCTGGCGGGCTTTAGGCGGGATAGTGGGCCTGGGTCTGGCAATCTATGGATTAAGCCTGCGTGGGCTGAGTTTAGTTATAGGCCGGCGACCGCCTCGGCTTTGGGTCTTTGGCCTGGGATTGGGGAGCGGTCTGATGGCGTGCGAATGGCTGGCGGTCAATCGGAGCGGGTTTGCGGCCTGGGGCTTGCCGTTGGCACTTAATCTGGAAGTAGCCGCCGGGCTAATTTATTTCTTTCGTCTTGGGTCGGTGGGCTGGGGTCTGCTAGTGCGCCCGCAACCCCAATATTTCCAGTCGAAAATTTCCCAAACCAAAGCGGTATCCAGTTTAATATCGTCAATCGGCCTGCCCTTGATTCTAGCCCTGGGTTTTGGGTTGCGAGTAATAAACCTTGCCGCTACCCCTCTTTTCACCGATGAAGCGCTTCATATTCGGGCGGGTCTGGTCGCCATGCCGAGCCAGAACGAAAACCTGAATCTGTTTGACCTGGCTATTGATGGCAAAATTCTGCACGGTTGGCTCTTGGCGGCTCTCTATACCCTTATAAACGACGATAGCATCTGGTTGTTGATAGCCCGCTTGTTGTCGGCAGTCTGTGGCATGGTCATAATCCTGGTAGGCTATAAGCTGGCGGAGAGTTTCTTTTCGCGGCGGGCCGGGCTTATCGCTGCCGGATTATGTACGATTGTGCCGTTTATGGTCTGGCATAACCGACTGGCGTTGGTGGATAATCTGATGGTGGCTTGCGGCGGGTTGTCGCTCTATTTCACTCTGCAAATGTTGGCGGCAAAACGCGATTGGCACGCCCTGAAATACGGCGGGTTGGCGGGGCTGGCGCTTGGGGCGGCAATTCTGACCAAACTTCCGGCGCTATTATTGATAGTCGGGCCGGGGTTGGCCTTACTGCTGCTCTATCGTCCGGGCCAGTGGGCCGCGCTTGGGTCGCGTCTGGGCTGGCTCTATGCTGTCACCTGGTTGACGGCTGGCCCGATTATTCGGCTCTATAGTGGCAGTTGGGGGGGCGACCAGCAAGACGGTAAATTTGCGTTGCCCGAACCTGGTTTAGTGTGGGAAAATCTAGCCTTGCTGGGCCAGTGGAGCTATGCCTATTTTACCCTCCCTCTTTTAGGATTGGTACTGGTCGGGGCAAGCTGGGCGACCTATCGGCAATGGCGGATTGGCCTTTTTTTGCTGCTACTAGCGGCAATTACGGGGCTGTTTTTCGCGGGTTTTGCTCGTATCTGGTTTGCCCGCTATTTGCTACCGGCCTTGTTGCCTCTGATAGTTTTGGCGGCTGGCGGAGTCGAGGCCGGTTTACTAAAATTGCAGACCCGCCGCCAGCTGTTCTTAGGACTGGCGGGCCTGGGGCTTCTCGCTTTACCGGCCCTCTGGTTTGATGTCGAGGCGATAGCCGCGCCGCTCGATGCGCCCTTACCGGCGGCAGACCGCTTTCAGTACCTGGAAGGCTGGCCCGCCGGAACTGGACTTGAACAAATCGAGAATTTTTTGATGGCGCAGCAAAGTCGGACTGACCGCCCAATTACTATTTTTGCAACAGCCTTGATACCCTATGATGGTCTGAACCTGTTTTTGGGTACAAAGAAAACGCCACACTTAATCTATGCCCAACCCGACCCTGAACGAGTTTATAATGCTCTACGGCAAGCCCTGACCGCTGGCCCGGTTTTTCTGGTAACAAACGAGCCACGCGACCAAATTATGCTCGAAAATTATAAGTTGACCTTTGCCAGCCTGAATTTTCAGACCGAAGTCAGGGTTTCCCGACCTGGAAATCAGTCTACCCTGGTAATCTATCGTTTGACAGGTTTAATCACTTGAGGTAAAGCCTAACACGCTTTCGATTTCGGAATTGTAATCCCCTGACCAATTGCAAAGAAATATTTGCAAATTTTAATATAATGAGCTAGAATTGGCTCATATAGTACGGAACTCTTTCGGAAAAAAGCTATTTGAGGGTTTGCTAGTTGCAATCGGACCTTAATTTAATAGCGCCTGCCCCTGTAACTAATGAAGTAGTTCCCAAAAAGACCCAAAAATCTTTTTGGGTATTGCCGCCGTTACCCTCGCAGGTCGCAAAGTTATGGCGTTGGGCCTGGCCGCCAATTTTGCTGACGGCGGTTTTGACGCTAGTTCTGTTTATTATTTTTCAATCGTCCCAAAATTATAGCTTCAAGCCCGGTTTAGAAGATAAAGCGCCGCTCCTCAATGGTTTCTATGGGTCTGAAAAAAATTCCAATTTTACTTATCGCTGGTCTTATCCCGAATGGAAAATAAACCTGCCCTTAGTTGGTCGGCGGGATTACGAGGTACGGCTTTCGGCCCTGAGCCTCAAACCCAACCCAATTCAGGTAAAAAATATTCAGGGTGAAGTCCTGGCGACTTTTGTCCCAACCGGGCAACTGCAAACTTTCCGCTTTACTGTTCCCGCTTCCGCTACGCCGGGGGGCGATTTACGGCTAATCTTCCAGACTGCCGGTTTTCAGCCCGAAGCTGGACGCGATTCGCGGATGCTCGGCTTTTTAGTCGAAGGCCTCGAAATTGAAAGTCAGAGCGGGTTGGTAATACCGCCTTTGCGGGCCGGGCTGGTAATCGTTGCTAGTGGACTAGCAGGATTTTGGCTCTATCTCGGTCTGGCGACGGTGGTGAGAGGCTGGCGACGGCGGGTCTGGCTACCGCTTGCTTTAGGGCTGACGGCGGGTCTAGCAGCTTGCGGGCAACTGGCGATTTCGCGGCTTGATTTCGTCAACTTCTTCTTACCCCTGACCTTTTATCTGCTAATTGCGGTTGGGCTGATATATTTATTTTTGGTGACTCCTCTAGCCCTTGAGTTAGTCGCCAGGAGAGTGCCGCGTCTGGCAGCTTTATCGGCTTCAGCTCCTTTTATTGCCTCATCTAAAACGATAACTTTGCCCACTGATGGGTTTAAGCCCTGGCTACTATTGCCTATTGCCCTTTTGGGGTTCGGGCTACGGGTGGTCAACCTCGAACATTTGCCGTTCTTTTTGGATGAAGGGTTTCATACGGCTGGGGCAATCTCAGCCCGCACCGGGCAACTTAACGCCGACGGCCTTTTTGCCCTCGCCACCGAGGGGCGGGCTTTGCAGGGCTGGGTTTTAGCCGGGATTTATAATCTGGTGGGAATTGAGCAATTATTGTTCTGGGGCAGGTTATTGTCGGCAGTGTGCGGAGTAGTCACCCTTTTGGTTTGCTATAAACTGGCCGAGCGTTTATTTTCACCCAGGGCCGGGTTAATCGCTGCCGGGCTGTGGGCTGTCACCCCTTTTGCCCTTTGGCACGAGCGAATTGCGCTGGTAGACCCCTTGATGGTGGCCTGTCTGATGCTAGGGGTTTATTTTTCGGTGCGAATGCTAGAAGCCGCGCCCAACCTGAGCGCGCTACTTTACGGCCTCTTTAGCGGTCTGGCCCTGACTGCCGCAATTCTAACCAAACTAAGCGCCGGTCTGCTTTTGGTCGCACCGGCCCTGGCTCTTCTGATTTTGTATCGGCCCGGTCAATGGCTCAAGCTCGGCCCGCGCCTGGGGGTGGTCTATGCCACTATTTGGCTCAGTGCTATTCCGACTTTCAGCCTGTTTAACCGCTGGAACGAATCGCATCAGGTTGGCGGGTTCGATTTTGGGACTATCCTTCACAATCTGGGGGACAGTGTACAGTGGAGTCTGGCTTATCTGACCCTGCCGCTGCTGGGGTTGGTGCTGGCCGGGGCAGTCGGGGCGTTTTTCTATCAGGGTCGAGCGGCCCTGTTTTTGACAGGGCTAGTGCTAATCCCCACTTGTTTCTTTATCGTGACCGGAAACCATTTCTGGTTTCCCCGCTATTTATTGCCTGGCCTGCCGCCGCTACTGATACTGACCGCCGGAGGAGTAGATTTTGGCCTGAGCAAATTGGCTTTCCGGGGTAGGCTTAGATTAGGGTTAGCAGCTTTGGCGCTGTTGACTTTGCCCGCGCTCTGGTTCGATTACCAGACTGTTAGCTGTGCCGAGGAAGCCCCCCTTCCAGCAATTGACCGAGTGCAATATATCGAGGGCTGGGCATCAGGGAATGGCTTGAACCAGGTGGGCCGCTATATTACCGCCGAGCAAGGCCGCACCAATCGCCCGGTAACGGTCTTCGGCACTGACCTGACCCCGTTTGAGGGATTAAGTCAATATTTTAGTGGTCGCCCAGCTTTCCGGGTGATTTACGCCCAGCAAAAGCCCTTCCAGATGCGTAGCCAGATAAGGTTGGCTTTCAAGAATGGCCCGGTTTTTCTGGCGGCAATCGAACCAAAAGATACCCATATTGTCCAGCGTTACCGAGAAACCTATCCGGCGATAGATTTTGACCCCATTTTGACCCCGGTTCGACCCGGCAACCTGGCCCGCCTGGTGCTTTACAGAATGACCTCGAAACCGCCCGGCGGTTCACCCTCGCCCGATAACCTTTGATATGCTAAACAATTTGGGCAATCATTTCTCTTAAACGGGCGACTTCCTCATGCTCTGCCAGTCGAGGATTGAGGTTCAAAAGCTGAACGACAAAATCTTGCAAGGCCCGTCCGATTTCAGCCAGAGCCAGGGCTATCGGGATTTCAGCCTGGGTCACGGCCTTGCCATCCGAATATAACCCTATCGTAATCTGCGGTTTATTGGCGCGGGATAGGTGCAGTTCCAGTGGCTCGTCCAGAAATCGGGCGCTGGCTTTGGTATTGGCGGACTGCTTTATTTTGAGGGCGGCGGTTGCCAGATTGAAGGCGAACCCAGCGATATAATCCGGCAATTGCGATTTGAAATGGGCGGGAACTTTTGGCTCACGGGCGACCATCTGGAGCTGGTTTTGGCTTGGAAGCACGCCTGCGAGATGATTTTCAAATTCAAATTGGGCCGTCCCACTGGCGGCTACCGCAAAATCGGTGGTAAATTTGGTGGTGGGCCAGCCCTTTAATTCCGCCAAACTTTCGGCTGCCGGAGCAAGCCGCAAATCAATTCTGAATATGGTCATTTAATTTCCTAAATCGGTTTCAGAAACTCCAGCATCAAAAGCGGTAGGCCAGAAATGGAATCAGCATTTCCGACCGACTGAGACCACCGTGAACCCCAACCAGGTCATAGCGCCGCTCTTCCTCGGTGAGTTGCTGGGCGCAAAGCCAATCGGTTTTGGGTATCAGCAACAAATCGCCGATGCGGTCAAAACACTCCGACCCAAGCGGTTGCCCCGCCAGTCCGAAAAGTCCCAGTTCTATCGCCTGGGCTTTGGGCAAGGCCAGAATATGCTCCCCGAAATTGCGCTGGATATATTCGATAGCCGCGTTTTCAGCCCCATGTTTGAGGTGCAAATAAGCTGCCCGTGACTCGCCGGTCATGGGGACTTGTAGCAGCCGGGATAATTCTGGGTGCAGGTCGAGCCAGATGATTTTATCGCTATGCCGATAGCGTTGCCCATGGTCGGCGACCAAAAGCAGGGTAATATCCGAGCGCCCGGCCAGTGGCTCGAAAAGTTCGCGGCCCAGGCTGTAATCAAGGGCGGCGACTTCGGCCCGATAGTTATCGCTCAACGGGCCGCGATAGTGGGCCGAGCTATCCACATTTGGTACATACATATAGGTGAAGCTGCGGCGGTTTTCGGCCTGATTGATTTCGAGTCGCTGGCGCAATTTGGTAAAGCCGTCGGCGGGGGTTAGATAGCCATTGTAAAACTCCTGTCCGGCCTGGCTATGGGCGCTGGTAAATCGGCTGATGCTCGACCCCTTGAACTGGTAGTAATTGACTATTTCGCAGCGCACTCCGGCTTGCTCTATCCGGCGATAAAGGTTCGGGACTGGGACTAATTTATCAGGGTTGAGTTGGGTATCCAGGTACGAAGCCATCGTCGGGGCAATTGAAGGGCGATACCCAATCAGGTTCGCCACGCTCCCGATTTCCCGAAGATAGACCGATGTTCCCATTATGCCGTGTTGGGCCGGGGCGTAGGCCGTCGCCGCCGAGGCCAGGGCGGTGGTGGTAGTGCTGGGGTAGACCGAAGTCGCCGGGGCAAAGAAAGCCTGTTGCCCGGCAGTCGCCTTTGCCAGATTGGGCGCACCACCTTCGGCCATGACCGTTTTTAGTTGGTCGTAGCCGAGCGCGTCCATCAATAGCAGTACGACATGATTAATCGGGCCTTGCGCTTGCCAGGTTTGCCAGGCGGCAGTAATTTCCAAACTGTCCAGCAGTTCGGGGGAATAGGCGGGCAAGGCCGGAATATTGCTCAAGTCGGGCGCATCCGGCGCAAGCCAGCGGGTCGCCAGGGCCGCGATATTCCCCAACCCTAGCCCGTCATAGCTAGGCCGCACTGCCTCTGACCCAAAACCATCGGGCAAACGTTGCCGTTCCAGCAATTTCTTTTCAGCAATTTCAGTTATTCCACTCACGCGATTGCTCCAATCTAAAATCTAAAATCTAAAATCTAAAATCTAAAATCTAAGACCCTATCCCAATCGGGAATAATGTTGGTAGGAGCGGTGCTTGCCGCGCCCGGCGCGCCTCGAGAAGGGCGCAGCAAGCACCGCCCCTACTGGGATAGGTTTTAAGTAGTCAGTGGTCAGTCAGAAAGGTTTGAGTTTTGAGTTAAAATACTAACCCCTAACCGTATTTTTTCCGTCTTCCGTCTTCCGTCTTCCAACCCTCAGTCCTCAGCCCTCAGTCCTCAGTCCTCAGTCCTGCCTTTCCCTCGTCCCCTCGCCTGCCGGGAAAGCCCTATTTTGGTCAAGGCCGGGGCGAGGAAGTGGGATAAGCCGGGGAAGAAACTTGCCAGCTTTGCCAAACCGCCCCGTGACCAGGGATAGACTACTTCCAGAGGCTTTTTGGGCAGCACTTTTTCGATTATCAGCCGCTCGATGTCCTGTACCGTCAGGGCTTTTGCGCCGGAAAAAGTCAGGGCAGCTTCTTTATAGTCCAGCTGTAAGTCCAGCATCGGGGTTTGCACCGCATCGGGACAAACCACCGTGACATACACTCCGTGCGGGCGCAATTCTTGGGCCGCCGCCAACGAAAAGCCCCGCACCGCGAACTTCGAGGCGCTGTACAGCCCGATTCCGCCAATCGGGGCGACCCCCGCCAGCGACGCGATATTGATGATATGCCCCTGCTTTTGCCGAACCATCAAGGCGGCGGCGGCCTGCGTGCCGTACATGACCCCTTTGGCATTGGTATCCATGTGCCGGTCAATCTGCTCTGGCCCGATTTCGTGGATATAGCCTGGCTTCAAGTACCCGGCGATATTTATCAGCACGTCCAGCCGCCCAAAACTTTGCACCGCCAGTTCAATCATCGCCTGCCAGCTTTGAGAATCGCGGACATCCAGCCGGGCGATTTGCACCTGTTCCGGCGACCAATTGTGGGCTGCCACCAAAGCTTTTAGCCCGACCTCGTCAATATCGGTCAGCAGCAAGCGATGACCTCGCGCCGCCAGGACGCTTGCCAGATGCCGCCCGATACCGCTGGCACACCCTGTTAGCAACATCGTGCGCGGGGCTGGATTTTTCATCGCTTGTCCTGCCACCGTCATTGCCGGGAAAGGGCCGGTTGAGGGCTCTCGGCGGCGGGCTGATAGGTTACATTCAGTTTTGCTGCCAGCTTTTTCAGCTCCTCTCGATAGCTGTAATGCTCGATTTCAAGATAATGGCGGGTAGACTCGATATATTTTATACCTCGGCTCAAATCGGGCATCGCTCCGGCCTTTATCGTGCGGAATAGGGTCGCCTTTTCGGGGTCGTGCTTTTGGGCATAGATAAAGCGCGCCATCACTTTGGCCTGCCAGTCCGCCAGCCCCCATTGTCCGCTATCCGGCTGAATAAGGCCGATGACAAACAGATTATCGGTTTGGGGGTGGAAAACGTTCATATAGAGTTTGGGCTTTTTGCCGTCCCAATTCAGATATTTGGTATCCATAAAGGGAAAGACGATATTAAAGCCGGTGGCATAGATGATTACGTCTATCGGTTCTTCGCTGCCATCGGCAAATAGCACCTTGTCGCCCCGCAGCTCCTTTATATCGCCTTTTGGGATAATCTCGCCATGTCCGACATAATAGAGCATCTGCTGATTGATTATCGGGTGAGTTTCAAAGAGCTTATGGTCGGGCTTGGGAAGGCCGTAATCCTGGGGATTGCCCAGAATGAGCTTGACCACCACCGAATTAATCGCCCGCCGAATGCTCAGGGGGACGCGCAGTTTGAGCAAGTTTTCGCCGATTTGGTCAAGCGGTAGCCCGAAGAAGAATTTCGGCTCATAAAAATAACCCCTCCGCGAGCTATGGAAGGTTTTAGCGGCGTTCTGGGCGGCTTCGACGGCAATATCACAGCCGGAATTGCCCGCTCCAACTACCAGCACTCGCTTACCGAACATGATGTCGGCAGTCTTGTAGTCCGCTGAATGGAGGCTAAGACCATCAAAGTGACCGGGATAGTCAGGGTATTTGGGATGCCAGTTGTGACCGTTGGCGATGACCAACCCGCCATAGCGCCGGGTTTGCCCGTTATCCAGACGGACCTCCCAATACTCTCCAACCTGCTCGATTTTCTCGACGTTGCGATTGAACTCAATGTGGTCATACAGCCCAAAATGGCGGGCGTAAGACCGAAAGTATTCCCAGACCTGAGTATGACTGGGATAGTGCGGGTAATTTTTGGGCATCGGGAAATCGGGGTATTCGGTCATTGGTTTGGAGGAAATCAGGTGGGTCGAGCGATAGACACTGCTATTAGGTCGCCCATAGTACCAGTTGCCGCCGACCTCATCCTCTCGCTCGATGACATCGAAGGGGATGCCAAAGTCCTTGAGGTTCTTGGCCGCTGCCAACCCCGACGACCCCGCTCCCACGATACAATATTTCTCGCTATAATCCAAAAACTCCATTGTTCTCCTCCGAAAAGTGGTCAGTGGTCAGTGGTCAGTAAGCTAATTTTGAGTTTTGAGCTAAAACCTCAAGCTTTAGTCAGATTTTCTCAGCACTCAGGATTGTATTTTTCTGACCACTGACCATTGATCACTTTTACTCATTCCTCAATCTCCAGTCGCAACAAGGCCGCTCCCAGGGTTTTGCCCAGGCCATCTAGCCCTAGCGAGCGGGTTGCGCCGCCGCCCAAAGCGTTTTCCAGCACGAAATTAAAGGCCAGCACGTTGGGCATTTCATAGCGATGCACCGGGCCTTTGACGATGCCGGTAAAGTGCTGCCGTACTCGCTCGGCGGTCACATGCTCTTTTACAAAATCATAGTCGGCCTGGCTTTTGAGGAACAGAGCGACATTGCATTTATCGCTCTTGTCGCCGCTCCGGGCCGAGGCTATTTCTACCAGTTTCATTTTAGCTTGCTTTTACTGCCACTGGTCCTACCGAGGTGCCAATGCCTTCTAGTATCACCTGTCGTAAGGACTCGATGCCGCCGAGTTTTTTCATTGCATCTAAAATTTCCAGCCCAACCAAAAGTCCGTCACTGTTGTAATCGGCGGCTATATCTTCGTCCAGATGTTTGCTGGTAACGCTGGGTTCCCTGAAAGTGATACTGAGAGCATCTACTTCGGCATCATAAGTAATTTTCATTTTTCAACTTCTTTCGTACAGTTCAGCCAGCCCTGAATTTGTCACGCCCCTTTATGGGGTGTGAGCGAAGCGAAGAATCTCTATCCTTCGCTTCGCTCAGAATGACACGGCTGAATAAGTTACCCTCTTTCAAAAATAATAAATTATTATATGAGTTTTTGGGCTAAATCTCAGTCACCTCAATTTTAACATATGGCTCTACTTCGGCGCGAGGGATAAGGGTGGGCCAAAGGGTCAGCAATTCGCGGGGACGCGGGCGCGAACCGACCCCGGAGGCCGTCGGTGGGCCGTTCAGACCCAACGGGACAAGTTCTCGAAAGAGCTTTTCGGCCTCGGCTTGCTCGCGGGTACGGGCTGCCACTCGCAGAATAATTTCGTTTGGCTCAACCGGACGAGGGGCGAGCGGCCCATGTAGTCCGTTATAGCCAATGAAATCGGTTCGCATTTCCAGGGCCTTGAACCCGGCCTTTTCCAGACGCATCCGTAACAGCCGGTCGGCGAACTCGGCCTTTTCCAGGGCATCGGGCCAGCTATACATTACCTGAGCCTCGCCCAACCAGCCATCTTCGTAGCCGATGCAGACCTTGAGGCTATCGGTCTTGGGACGGCCCTCCGCGCCTGATACCCGCACCCGGTTTTGGCCTACTTCTTCCAGTTGCACCGCCGTAAAATCGGCATCTACATCCGGGGTCAGATAAGGATTGGGGTCTAGCACTTCGTAGAGTAATTGTTCCCGCACCGTATTGAACGAAACCAGCCCGCCCGTACCGGGGGTTTTGGTCAGCACAAAGCTCCCGTCCTGGTTCACTTCGGCGATGGGGTAGCCGATATTTTCCAGTTCCTCGACCTCGCGCCAGCCGCCCGCGAAATTACCGCCGACCACCTGCCCGGCACATTCCAGCAAATGCCCACAGACGATGCCCTTAGCCAACATATCCCAATCGTCCCGCGCCCACCCGAATTCGTGCAACAGCGGGCCAAGAAAAAGAGCGCTATCGGTTACGCGCCCGGTGATAACCACGTCCGCCCCGCTATCCAGCGCCCGGCAAATTACGTCCGCCCCCAAGTAAGCGTTGGCATTAACCATTCGAGTATGAATCGCCTCGTCCGCTTCCAACAGGGTTTGCCCGGTGTCGAGGTTGGTAAAAGGTATACCTTTGGCTATCAGCTCGTCCAACCGCTCTAAAATATCATCGCCGGTGACAACCGCAATTTTGAGGCCCGACAAACCCAGCTTTTTGGCGATAGCCACCACCGCATCCCGCGCCGCCAGCGGATTCATGCCGCCGCCATTCGTGACCAGCCGAATACCTTTTTGGTGAGCGACTGGCAGAATACGCGGCATGAGGGCCAGCAAATCGAGGGCAAAACCTCGCGCCGGATCGCGCCGTTTGTCCTTTTGCAAAATCGCCAGGGTCAGTTCGGACAGACAATCGAAGGCGATGTAATTCAGCCCCTCAGCTTTGTGGGCCATCTCAATCGCCGGGCCAATCGTATCGCCATAAAAGGCCTGTCCACCGCCGATTTTTATAGTCTTCATAAAATTACTTACAGGAGTAGTTTTTGGTTCTTATACCAACCCAAGTTCTTTGGCAATGACCTCTTTCATGATTTCGTCAGTGCCAGCCCCAACCCGGTTGAGACGAGTATCGCGGAAAATGCGGCTGATTTCGTATTCGTCCATATAGCCCGCTCCACCATGAATCTGCAAGGCCTCATCTACTACCCGATTGGACATTTGAGCGATAAAGAGCTTCGCCATGGTAATCTCTTTGACCGGATAACCGCCCTGCATATATTTGCGGACGGCGGAATAGGCCAATTGCCGTCCAGCCTCAATCTGGGTCGCCATGTCCGCAAACTTGTGGCGAATAACCTGGAATTCACTGACGTTGCGTCCGAAAGCGACCCGCTCTTTGGCATAGGCATACGCCAAATCATAAGCCCGTTGCGCCCCGGCTACTCCGGCGACTGCGGCATACAACCGCTCGACCTGTAATTCCCACATCAGATGATAAAAACCTTTGCCGACTTCGCCCAACACTGCCGAAGCCGGAACGCGCACATTGTCGAAGGCCAGTTCCGCCGTATCACTGGCATGCATCCCCAGTTTCTTGAGCTTGCGGCTGACCGTAAAGCCGGGCAGCTTTTTATCCACCAAAAACAGAGTAACCGCCCGCGAATTGCGCTCACCTTCGGTCTTTGTGACCAGCAGACAGAAATCGGCCCGCACTCCGTTGGTAATATAGAGCTTTGCGCCGTTGATGACATACTCATCTCCCTCGCGGCGGGCAT
The DNA here is from genome assembly GCA_038245615.1 of Chloroflexia bacterium. Classification (GTDB taxonomy): domain Bacteria; phylum Chloroflexota; class Chloroflexia; order Chloroheliales; family Chloroheliaceae; genus 54-19. The sequence goes on from JBBRSG010000018.1 coordinate 12,690, forward strand.
TGGTGCGGATCGCCTGAACGTCGCTGCCAGTATTTGGCTCGGTAATACCCAGACAGCCAATCATTTCCCCCGCTAGACTGGGCTTGAGATACCTTTGCTTCTGCTCCTCGGTCCCGAACTTGAGGACGGTTGGTAGCACCATATCGGTATGCACCGCCAGCCCCATATTCAGGCCACCACTGCCACTCCCAGCCATTTCTTCCGCCAGCACTACCTGATAGAGATAATCGCCGCCGCTGCCGCCGTACTCCTCCGGGTAGCTCATCCCCAAAAAGCCGTGCCGTCCCATATCATGAATCACCTCGCTGGGATAACCCCCGGCCTCTTCCCACTCAGTAGCGTGCGGATAAAGCTCTGTTTCGACATATTTGCGAAGCACCCGCCGCATTTCCTGGTGTTCCGCGCTGAACATTTCGTCATTCATTGATTTCTCCTTTTGAAAGTGGTCAGTGGTCAGTGGTCAGAAAAGTTCTGAGTGCTGAGTTTTAAGTTCCCAAATCGTAACTCGTAAATCCCCTCAGTCCTGCCTATCCCCGTCCTCCAGCTTTAATAGCTTCGACATAAGCCGCAGCCTTGGCAGTAATCGCGGGCCAGTTGTGGGCCGCGACCCAATCTTTATCCACCAGATTGCCGCCGACTCCGACCGCCAGCGCCCCATTTTTGATATATTCTCCGGCATTTTCGAGATTTACCCCGCCGGTGGGCATCAGCTTGAGGTGGGGCAAAGGTTCGCGCAAGTCTTTGATATAGGCCGGGCCGAAAGCCCGCGCCGGAAAGACCTTGACCGCGCTTGCTCCGGCTTCCCAGGCCGCCACAATCTCAGTGGGGGTCATCGCGCCCGGCATTACCGCCACTCCCCGTTTTTTACATTCGGCGATACTAGCGAAATTGGTAGAGGGCGACACGATAAATTGCGCTCCGGCCTCGATTGAAGCCACCACCGCTTCGGGGTTCAGCACCGTACCGGCCCCAATCACCGCTCGCCCCTGGGCAAATTCAGATAAAGCGGCCTTGACCTGGCTTATAGCTTGTAAGGCTGCCGGGTTGGTCAGGGTAAATTCCAAAGCGGTTATCCCACCGTCCAGCAGCGCCCGCGTCAGGGCCACCGCCTGGCTCAAATCTGCCAGTCGCACAATCGCCACTATTCCGCCCGCGCTGGTTACTTCCAGTACGTGTTCTATTATGTTGTGCTTTCAATAGAGGAGTCGGGGGTCGGAAAACTCAATGGCGCGTGGCTGTTCCCCTCAGTCCTCAGTCCTGCCCGTCGCCCAATATTAACACGGCTTTGGGTTACTATCAACATAACCAGGATTTTCGATATTTGATTTTCGATTTCCAGGGGTCATTTACAAATGGCAAGGGTAGCGATATTATAGACCTTGAAAAGATGGCTTAGATTAATTCGTGTTTACTTCTAAACGGGCCTGGTTGGAGAAAAACCAAAATGTCGCGCAACGGAATTGAACCCTGTGAGAAATCCCTAAATATGGGGACTGAATGTATGTGCGGGTTGTTGCCGGAAGGTCTACCCGAAATCGAGAGCGAAGAGGGTCTGAAACCGGGGCAACGTTGTCGCCTGTGTACCGGGATGAGTGACCATTACTTCTATAAGCTCACTCGCTACGGGCAACCCTGGGGCATCGAAGTATGTGGCATTTGTGGCACAGTTTGTAACGAATATTAAGATATGAGGTTTATAGGCAAGGCGGAGTAGCATTTTGAAGCAATGATACTCTTTTAGCTTTAGCCTTGTACCTCGCATCAGTAAGAGGAGCTAGACATCCATGACCCTACCTATCCTGGGAACTTCGGCGGTCTCAAAAGATAAAATGCGACAGTTGCTTTCGCAACGCAACCCGAACCCACCGTTTGAGGTGTTGGACTTATACTATGACCTGGAAAGCAGTTGGGGCATTCGGGCGGATACCATGATTTGCCAGATGTTCCACGAAACCGATTTCCTCAAAAGCTGGTGGAGTCAGCCGCCTCGCCGCAATATGGCGGGTATCGGTGTGACCGGCGAGTCGAGCGATGGCAACCCCAATAGTGATGCCTGGGCCTTCAAGCCGGAAGATAATCGCTGGTACAAGGGCTATTCTTTTGCCGATTGGCGAGCGGCAGTCCAGGCTCATTATGCCCATATGGTAGCCTATTGCTACCCCGATGAGCGCAACAATGCCCGGCAATACGACCCGCGCTATACCGTTGCCAAAGCCTATATCTCGTCCAAAGGCTGGCCTCCGGCCCAGGTAATGACCGACCTGAATGGGCGTTGGGCCGTTCCCGGCACAACCTATGGACAATCTATCGAGCAAGTTTTGGACGTGGCGAACTCGCTGCCCGGCTTGCCGGGCGGTTCTTCCAGCCCGACGATAGCCGTAGATATGTCGGTATCCGCTCGGCCCTCAAGCGATTATCCTGCCCCGAATGTGATTGACCTGACCAGCCGAACCCCCGGTAGCGCCTATACTCCCAGTCGTGCGCCTTATGATATAAAGGTATTGATTTTGCACGATACCGTCGGCAGCGATAGCGCTCCCGACCGCAATAATCTGGGCCTGGATAATAATGGCTATCAATCCCGTGAAAACAATGCAATTGCCTGGTTTCAGCGCGAAAACGGAATTTCGGTGCATTATCTGGTCGGGCCGGAAGCGTTAGGCGGCAAGGTCTATCGGCTTTGCCCCGAAAGTGGGGTAGCCTATCACGCCGGGGGTTCGCCCGGTTTTCCGTCGTCGTGGGTCGCCCCGGATGGCAAAAAGTATGAGGGGCGCTTCAACGATGTGGGGGTAATGAACTATATTAGCATCGGAATTGAGCGTTGGGGCGGGGTAAACGAAACCCCCGGCCCGAACCAGACCCGCAACATGATTGGGCTGGCGGTGGATATTGCCCGCCGCAACAACCTGAGCGCCCAACAAATTGTGCCACATAGCACCCTGGAAGGCGACCGTACCGACGGCAAAGCTTTGCTTGAGCAAATAAGGTCGGCGGTAAATTCGATGCGGGCGACGGTGGCTGCACCTCAGCAGATTTCCCAGGCCGCGCCGCCCATGCCCGCGCCGCCTCCGGCGACCTCAGCTCCGGCGGCCTCGCCGATACAGGTTTTGCCGCCGGTAGATATTCCTGCCCCGGCGATGCCCCTGCCCGCGCCGCCCCCCGCCCAGGCCGCTACTCCATCACCGATACAGGTCTTGCCGCCAGTAGATATTCCATCTGAGCCTGCCCCCGCCCCGGTGGAAGTGCCGACTATGCCGGTAGAACCCACCCCAGTGGAAGCCCCGGTGATAGATTTCAGTAGCAATTCGTGGGCGCAAGGCGTAGATGCGGTGACGGCTTCACCAGGGGCAGGCATAGTTGCCAACGATGGAACGATGGTGCGCTCCAAACCGCGTCTGGATGCCGAGACCATTCGGCTGCTAAATTCAGGGACGGCGGTGCGCTGGAACGCCTATACCGATTCCGGGGCGGACATCGGCCTCGGTTCGCGCTGGTATCTGCTGGATGATGCCGATGGCGGGGGCTGGCTCTATTCGGGGGCGGTCAATTAATTACAAAGGGGAAATTTACGCCGTAAATTTCCCCTTTGTAATAGTAACAATTCAGCCATGTCATTCTGAGCGAAGCGAAGGATCTTTATCCTTCGCTTCGCTCAGAATGACATATTCAAGGTGGGCTGAACAGTTACTATTAATTTTCGGGTTTAGCAAGACTTAGGCTAGGCCCGCAACTTTGTCCGTAAGACTTTGCCGACGGCGCTGCGGGGCAGGACTTCGATAAACTCGACGCTGACCGGGACTTTGTAGCGGGCGATTTGAGTTCGGCAATGCTCGATAATTTCTTCGGCAGTGGCGCTCTGGTCGGGCTTCAGAACGACAAAAGCCTTGACCACTTCGCCTTTTATCTCGTGCGGAATACCGATGGCGGCGGCTTCGAGGACAGCGGGATGGCGGTAAAGGGCATCCTCGACCTCGCCCGGATAGACATTTAGCCCCCCCACGATAATCACATCTTTTTTGCGCTCCACGATGTAAAAATAGCCGTCCGCGTCCATGCGGGCCACATCCCCGGTATAGAGCCAGCCATCCCGCAGGGCGTTGGCGGTTTCCTCCGGTTTGTTCCAGTAACCTTTCATCACCTGCGGGCCGCGTATCAATAACTCGCCTTCCTCGCCCTGGGCGACTTCCTGGGTTGGGTCGGTCAGACTGACAATCTTGCAATCGGTGTCTGGTAAAGGCAGCCCGACGCTACCCACCTTGTTAGGATTAAAGGTCGGGTTGCCGTGCGTCACTGGGCTGGCCTCGCTCAGACCGTAACCCTCGCCGAACTGTCCATCGGTTAGGGCGGTAAAGCGGAAACGAACCTCTTGTGGCAATGGCGCTGAACCACTCCCGAAGAATTTTATATTGCGTAAAGCCCCGGCCTGGACTTTAGGGTGCTGCAAGAGGGCCGCAAAAAGGGCCGGGACTCCAGGAAAGTGAGTCGGATTATGCCGCTCGATGGCCTCAAGCATTTCCTCGATATTAAAGCGCGGTAACACAATCAAGGTCAGGCGACTGGCGCAGCACCGCAGCATTACCGAGGTCATGCCATAAGAGTGAAAGACCGGGATGGCGCACAAAATTCGGTATTCCTGGTCGTTCTCGAACTCGCGCCCCCATGCCATGCTCTGAACGGTGTTAGCCACTAGATTATAGTGGGTCAGCATCGCGGCTTTGGGAGTGCCGGTAGTGCCACCGGTGTATTGCAGAGCCGCCACATCTTCGGTGGGGTTGATTTCGGGATAAGGTGGGCGGGGGGCTTTTTCGCCGCGCTCCATCAAGGCTTCAAAGGCATGCAGGCCCGGCCCACTCTCGGCCTGGCTGGGGGTTCTTGCCCCGGTAAAGTATTGGACATTGGTATGAATAATGTGTTCCAGAGGGGTTTCGTCGCGTACCGCCAAGATGTTCGGTAACAAGATGTCGAGGGTGAAAATCGCTTTCAGCCCGGCATCATTCGCCATAAAGCTGACTTCCCGCGAAACATACTGCGGGTTCATTCCAATCGAAACCCCGCCGAGGCGCTGCACTGCAAAAAAAGCGAAAAAATATTGGGGAGAGTTGGGCATCATGAGGCCCACCCGGTCGCCCTTGCCAATCCCTAGTTCCGCCAGAGCCGCCGCCAGGGTTTCGGTAGCGGCTTTGAATTCGCGGAAAGTTGCCTGAAAATCGAAAAAGTGCATGGCAACCCGCTCCGGGTTACGCAAAGCCGCCAGTTCCAGAAAGCGGTATACCGACTGATGCGGGTAATTTATGTGCTGCGGCACCCAGTAATCATAATAAGTCAGCCAGGGTCTCTCCATTGAGTTTCTCCTTTGTAATGGGGGTCAAAAATCGAAAACCGAAAATCTGAAATCTGAAATCTGAAATCTGAAATCGAAAATCTGAAATCGGGGATAGGAAAATTTCGATTTAAGATTTTTGACTGTCGGACATCAGGGATTATGCGCCATCAAAAGCTGTGATAGCGCATTATAACATAGTGGTCTGACGGCGAAAGTAATCAGGCGGTCTTGAAGGAGAGGGGGGCAGGTTCGGCGGGCAATTCGGCGGGTGGGTCGGCGGGCAGGATGACCGGGATATTTTCGAGGCGGGTCGGTAGATAGACCGTAAAAATCGAGCCTTCGCCGAGCGTACTTTCGACCTCGATAGTGCCGCCCATCATCATGCAAAAGCGCTGACTGATGGTCAGGCCCAGGCCCGTACCGCCATATTGCCGGGTAGTCGAGCTATCGGCCTGGGAAAAAGGCTGGAACAATTTGTTTAGCTGTTCGGCGCTCATGCCGATACCGGTATCCTTGACCCGGAAGATAACTCCGGCGGGGGTCGGGGGTCGGCGGTCAAGGGCCGGGGAAGAAGCCTCCACTTGCGAACCCCGAAAGACTTCCAGAGTAACTTGGCCCTGGCGGGTGAATTTGGCGGCATTCGAGAGCAAATTTAAAAGGGTCTGACGCAACTTGGTAATATCGGCCCACATCCAACCCAGGGTTTCATCTCCGCAAATTTCCAAAGTGTTGCCGTTCTTCTGCATCAAAGGCTGGATGGTACTGGCAATATCGCGGATGAGGCTGGAAATATCCAGGCTTTCCATGTGCAGTTCCATTTTCCCGGCCTCGATTTTCGACAAGTCCAGAATGTCGTTAATTAGGCCCAGCAGATGCGCCCCCGCCCCTTCTATTCGCTTCATATACGAAATAAGCTCATCGCGCTCCGCCAAATCCAGCTCTTCCTGCAAAATCTCGCTATAGCCCAAAATGGCATTGAGAGGAGTACGCAACTCGTGGCTCATATTTGCCAGGAAAGCACTCTTGGCGGCGCTGGCTTCTTCGGCAATAATTTTAGCCTTTTGAAGCTGTTCCTCGGTCTTTTTAAGCTGGGTTATATTGTGGAGGACAAAAATCCGCCCGGTCAGGCGATTTTCGCGGTCATATAGCGGCGAAATATCTACATTGAAATAAATTGTTTCCGGCTCTTTTATTTTCAGGGCCACCACATTTTGACCTTCCACGACTTCGCTATCGCCTTCGGTAATCGGCAACCAATCGTCCGGTAACAACTTGCTAATGCGCTGCCCGATGATTTGGGCGCTTTTTTTGCCGATTAATTCACTTGCCGCCGGATTAATATCCAGTACCCGATATTGGGTATCCAGGACAAAAACCGCGTCGTTCATACTCTGAATAATCTTTTCACGGGCCACCGGCATTATTTCCAGGGTCTGAAACCAGAAGATGGCTATCAGCAATCCCAACCCCGCAATGACCATCCCAAAGGGGGTCGGGTCGAGAAAAGGAATCGGGCTAATCCGAAACAGGTCTAAAACATTGCAGAAAAAGGGGACTAGCAGGCTGAAAATTAAAAGCCCGGACTGACGACGGTAAACCCCCGGTGAGCGCACAAAAACCTGTACCAGTAGCCCAAGTGCCAGCATCACGACTATGTAAGCCGCTAAGGAATGAATCCAGAACCACAACCCGTAGTTAGCTTTAGGTAAGGCCAGCGGGCTACCGGGTTGGGTGGCAACCCCGATATTGTAGCGATACCAGCCGTGCCAGATAGTAGTACCCGCCAACAACAGGCTGAGAACCGGCTCAATTGCCAGCAGCAAAATGAGGCGGCGAGTAATCCACTTCTGCCGCCCGGTATATTCCAGGGCCATCAATAGCGAGAGGGCCGGGACTGTGAAAACGCCCGGATATTTTAGGGAAGTCCAAAAGAGATGAAGTGGTAAATCAAAAGTGAGGAGTTGTAAAGCATAAAAAAAGGTCCAAACACTGGTTGCTAACATAAGCCAGGCGGTAATTTTAGCGCCAGGGGTATTACGTCGTCGCCAGGCGTAACCCATGATAAACAGCATCAAGACTACTACCAAAAATAAGGGCAGTACGTAAGGCCAATTTTCCCAACGCATAGTTAATACCGCTTCTTGAACGTTACCCACAATATACTTGCAAGCCATTATAGCAAGCTTTTGAGGTTTTATAACCAGCCAAAATGGTTATTTTTAGGGGTATAGCTTATTGACCTTTCCATTCAGGTGGGCGTTTTTCGAGAAAAGCGGTCAGACCCTCTTTCGAGTCCTCGGTTAAAATGCTCAGGGTCAGCATGGTGCTGAGATATTTCAGGGCCTCGCTAAAGGGCATCTGGTCGGCGTTATAGAGGGCATCTTTGCCTAGCTTCATAATGGTGGGGCTTTTGGAAGCCAAATCCTCGGCCAGTTTATCTACCTGGGCGGCGAACTGGTCGGCAGAAACGACCCGTGTCACCAGCCCAATCCGCTCGGCCTCGTGTGCGTCAATCTGTCGCCCGGTAAACATCAGGTCAAAGGCTTTCTTGCGGCCCAAATTGCGAATTAGCACCGCCGAAATCATCATGGGGAAAAGACCGACATTGATTTCGGGCGTACCAAAGCGGGCATTTTCGCTGGCAATTACAAAGTCACACGAAGCCGCCAGCCCACAGCCACCCGCCAGCGCCATCCCCTGTACCGCCCCGATTATCGGCTTACCCAGTTTGGGCATCATCTCGAACAGACCCACAAAGCTTTCGCGCTGGACGAACCGTTGATATTCGTTGATGCTCTGCTGGGTTTCCGCCAGGTCTGCTCCGGCGCAAAAGGCTTTCTCGCCCGCCCCACTTAACACGATAACCCGAATCGCCGGGTCATTCTTGCAATCCTCGAATGCGCCGACCAGTTCGGCAATCGTGGCGGTGTTCAGAGCGTTGCGCTTTTCAGGCCGATTAATAATGATGTTCGCCCGCGCCCCGCTCTTTTCCAGCAACACATTTTCGTCATCGCCCAATTCAAATCCTCCTTAGCAGTGGTCAGTAGAGTAGTTTTGAGTTAAAATGCCAAGTATTAGCCGCATTTTTTCCGTCTTCCGTCTTCCGTCCGGCCTTTCCCCTGACCCCCCACCCCCGACCCCACTAGAATTCCAGCTTTTTCATCATTTCATAATTGGTCAGGTCGAGCATCAGGGGGGTGACGCTGATTTTGTTATTGGTGACGGCGGCGATGTCAGTCCCTTCCTCGGAGTGACCACCGGGGCGCTCCCCGCCAATCCAGTAATAAGGCTTACCTTTGGGGTCGAGGCGGGTCAATAACTCATCCCGGTAGATGCGCCGACCTTGCCGGGTGACTTCGATTCCGGCGATTTCCTCAAAGCTTAAGTTTGGGACATTGACATTCAAAAACAGATTGGGCGGTAAGGCCACTCCGCCCGGTTCGCCTTTGCGCCCTTTGACAAATTGTGTGACTAGATGGGCCGCGAAACTGGCCGCCGCTCCGTAATTAAAATCGGCGTGGGTGTTGACCGAAAAGGCCACCGCCGCGATTCCAGCGAGGTGGGCTTCCATAGCCGCCGCGACTGTGCCGCTATAGGTCACATCGTCGCCCAGGTTTGGGCCGTTATTTATCCCGCTCATCAATAAGTCGGGCGGTTGGGGCAAAAGACCCAGCCCCGCCAGACTGACGCAATCCGAAGGTGAGCCATCGGTAATATGAATAATAATCCCGTTGTGCCAGGGAATTTCGCGCACCCGCAAGGGGCGGTCCATCGTCTTATTGTGACCGCAGGCGCTCCAGTTGCGGTCCGGCGCAATTACCGTAATTTCCACTTCGGGCAGGGCAGCAACCGCCTGATAGAGCGCGAACAGTCCTGGACTATCAAAGCCATCATCGTTGGTCAGCAAAATTCTCAAGAGGGTTCTCCGTGAATGGTATGATTAGGACAACTAATAGGGGCCAAAGCCTTAAAGTAAGGCGATAACGTTCAGCCCCGGTGCGGTCGAGGGCCAGTCGGTATCTAGCAAATTCCGCGATAATCATCAGGCCGATAATCATAACATGCCCACTTATCCTTATCAACGCGCTGGAGGTTTCATTATCGCTCTTTTCCGACTTCCGACCCAATAGCATTAATTCAGGTTTTGTAGAGCTTTTGTATAAATTTATTATTAATCGAGCTAAAAAAGTGGTGTAGCAAATACTACTGCTGTAATTACGGGGATAGCATATCATACAATCTATCGGGAAAAGAACTTTCCTGCGCTCAGGTCTGGCTGCATGGCTCGTGCGGTTCAAAAATATCATTCTTCGAGCGCCGCAACCCAGACAGGTTTTCAAGGCAATCAGCTCAGGCAAAAGGTAAGAGAGGAGGCAACCGGTGTCATACCAACCCAAGCAAAACCGTAATGCCCGCTCCGCCCTGGGAGAACCACGCGCCCAGGCGGTAGTTTATGCGGTTTGGTTCACCGGAATAATGATTGGGGTCATCCTCTTCGGCCTCTTTGTAGTTTTGCTGGGAGCTGGCCCGGATGCCCAAAGCCAGGGAAAGCGCAACATCCAGACTGCTCTGGAAAATCAGGGTTCGGAACTTGCCCCGGCCCAGCTTACCGCCGATGGCAAGGTCGTGCAGGTCGAAAAATGGCTGACTGACCTCAAATCCACCGACCCAAAAGTCAAAGCCGAGGCCGAAAAAGGCTATAACGGGGCGCTGGCGCGAGGTCAGGCCAACTATGCCCGAATTTGCATCGGCTGTCACTTTGGCCCACCGGATGCGACCAGCAACGGCCCGTGGCTCGGCAATCTGTACCAGACCGCCGCGCTCTATAATGGCAGACCGGTCAATGATGCTAACGTAGTGGTTTTCATTTTGTACGGCAGTCTGTCGCACAATCTGGAAGCGGACGGCATCACCTTACGCCTGAATAGCAAGCAGCCTGATGGTAGCACTATTCCTAGAAGTGGCGGCTGGAATCCGATGCCTTCGGGGATAGCTACCGCACAACAGGCCGTAGATATTATGCTTTATCTCAAGCAGCAGACATCCAAGAAATAATCGAAGATTTAATAAATTGTGGATTAGTCTTCAAGACTAAAAACATTCTGTAACTAAAGTTTGTTACTTACTCACTTAGTAAGGAGCGCGACCGATGAGTATCACTCTGCAACCCGGCGCCCGCCCTTTGATTAACCGACCAGCGTTAAACAAGGCGGCAGAGCTGCACGTTCCCGGATACCGTTGGTACCAGCTGTTTGCCTTCCCTCGTACCGAAGACCAAATATTCGGCGGTCACTTGATGGTCGCCGGGGCGATTGGGACGATGGTTGGCTTCAACATTGGCAGTGGTGTCACCTTTCCCGGTAACTATTTTTATCTCACGATCGAACCGCAGCTCTACAATCTGGGCATTGATACCAAAGAAAAAGTTCTGACCTACGCCTTAATTCACGTTATCATCGGGATTGGACTAATCTTGTTCGGGTGGTGGCACTACACCAACCGGATATTACAGGCCGCCTCGTTGACCTATGCCAAAGCCTGGGGCGGACATATGGTCTACATCGCCTGGTGGCTCTTCGCCTGGAATCTGTGGTCAACTATTGTGATGCAGCGCGGCCCTAATTTCTTTGGCTTCGGCCTGACTGAAGCCGCGAGGGCCCAGAAAACTATCTTTAATGGCGATGCCCTCCTGTTGACCCTATCGGTGATTCTGCTAATCACCGGGCTGGTAACATGGAGGAATCCGCCGACCTTTAACCGTCACCTGGAAGATCCCAAAGCTCAGTTGCACGTAAATTTGGTGGTCTTTGGTTGGACGGGGATGCTCTATAGCGCCTATGGCTGGTTCACCTTCCCACGAGGGGCGGATGCCACCAAAGGGCAGTGGAGCGATGTGGCCTTGAACCTGTTCGTGTGGAATCACGTCAATGTCAGCTTTTTGTACATCATCGGGGGAGTATTTCACGGGGCGCAATACCTGTGGGATGTCCGCGAGGATGATACCAAAAATCCCTGGGTCGTATCCCGGTGGGTACGCTGGTTCGACAATCAGGACCGGCAGGCCAGTATATCGAGTGTGATTTTCCTCCTGGCTTTCTTCACTGGCTTCTCAGCCTGGTCGGTGATGGGGATTAACTCGATGGTGGATTTTAAGCTGTTCCCCCAGGAGTGGTACATTGATGGCCTCAAGCCCTATGTAATGGAATGGCTGACACCGGGGCTGCTGCACGTCTGGCCTGGGTATCACACCAGTGTTAGTGATTGGGTCTTTGTCCATTCGTTAGTAGCAGGGTTCTTCTTTGTAGGGATACCCTTGAGCCGGGCAGTATTTTTCACCAGGCGTAGTCCCTTGTTCGATGCCAAAGGGATTACCAAGCGTAGTTTCGATTATCCGTGTCTAGGGCCAGCTTACGGCGGCACCTGAGGCTACTCCATACAAGACCAGTTCTGGTTAGCAATGTTATGGGGAGTTAAGCCATTATCGGTAATCGTGTGGTATATGATGGGGGTATATTTCGGGTCGCTGCAATACGCGATCAACCCGAAAGACCCGACAGGGGATACGAGTTTCCCTGGACGACCTGGAACGCTGTTTTTCATTTTCCAGGCGACCAGCAAAATCTGGAATGATGGACACCTGACTATGCTGCTCTATTTGGGGCATCTGGTCTGGCTACTCAGTTTCATGTTCTGGTTCGAGTTCCGAGGAAGCCGGTTAGAAGGGGCGTATATCTTTAGTCAGGCTCTCAAGAAGTGGTTTGGTATCAACATGGTGCCAGAACGCTGGGTCATGACGCTGGTAGGTAGTCGAATGCTCGGTACTTACCTGTATTACAGTGGCGTGTTCATTTGTGTCTTCACCTATCTGGCAGTCGGTTATGCCTGGAGACCAAATGTAAATGTGCCAGTGTTAGCGCCCATATTGCAACCCTGACCCAATGACATTTACGATTTGCGATTTACGATTTGCGATTTGGCCTCGGAGAGAATCTTGCTGAATATGAGCGGAAACTCTCTCACCAAATTTCTACAATCGTAAATCGTAAATCATAAATCGTAAATCTTTAAAAGATGGAGGAATCTAAAATGCCAGCATTCTTAGAGGGGCGGGCAGAACAGGGTAAAGGGTTAGCCAATTGGGTGTGTCGTTACGATGATGATTGGTGGGCCAATATCAATGTACAGGCGATCCTGGGATGCCCTACCGCTGTTCCAAAATACCCGTTAGAATTAGAAGTAGAATTTAGAGCTAGACCCAAAGGCGACGATATTTCAGAATGTACCGTCCGGGTCGAATCTTTGGTCGAAGGGGTCAAAAAGGGCCTGGAAATCAATGCCCTTATCACTGACCTGGATGATAAGACCCGCGAAAGCAAGGGCTATGGTCGGGTTATCGTGGGGGACTTTATTCACCCCTTCGAGTGGCGTGGAACCGTGCGCCGGGAAACCTATGTGCCGGATAGTTCGCTGAACTTGACCCGCTCCCAAACTTATATCGGGGGTCGGCTGTTCCACGATGTGACTGCCCGGATTGCGCTGGATACCCAGATTGCTCGTGAAGCCTGGGAGCAAGTGCGAACCGTAACCGCCCGCAATAGCGAAGTGCTGACTAAAACGGTCTTTTTTGGCCCGTTGTGGCGCACTGGCGACCTTACCGGGCAGCTTTACGAAGATATTCAGGTACGAACCCTGAGCGCTAGTGAGGGCAAAACCCTTAGTCGAGTGACTTTCGTGACTAGCGGTACCGGTCAGGTAGACGGGGTAACTTACTGGACTCGTCTTTTCCCGATAGGGCTTCTGAAAGGTCGGGAAGCTTACGTCAAAGGTAAATTCCAGACGACTGCTGACTCGATTCGGGTCGAATGCAAAGCCGAACTGCCCAGCGTGGTCGAGCGCAAGGACGGAATGCTCAAGGTGATTGACCATCCCCAACTGCCGATTTTGCATCATGGTATTCCAGCCCAGCCAATTCCGCTGGATTTGGAGTTTAACTATAACCTGGGGACCCCGGATGGCTGGCGTATTAAGGAAGCTAACCCGACCTTCCGCAAAAAGACCGGCAAGAATAACTATCTGTTCCAGGGCGGTAGCTATCTGAGCTTTGTGAATACGATAGCGCGAGGTAATATCACCCCCTTTGATGTATGGTTCGAGGCCGAGGACTCCTCAGCTTCAATCAGCCCGAATGCGGCGATTGCCTTGAAGTAGTTGTATTGAAAGTCAACCTGGTTTGTGACAGTGAGTAAGTGAATCCACTAAAACCAAAGCTGACCCCAAGAGTGAGGGGGTCAGCTTTTTTTAATGAATTTCTATCGTAACTATTCGGCCCTGTCATTCTGAGCGAAGCGAAGAATCTTTATCCTTCGCTTCGCTCAGAATGACAAATTCAAGGCTGGCGGAACTGTTACTTTCTATCAAAGGTGGTGTATAATAAAGACCGCGAATAAAGTATTTATCGGCTAGAAAGGCCGCTTGCAGGACGCGGTGGGTTACAATTATTATGACTAAAATATTGGTGGCGGACGATGAGCCAGATGTGGTTGAGGTCATCAGCCTGGGCTTGAGTCTCAATTCGCCCGACTGGGAGGTTTTGAGTGCCGAGGATGGCCCGGCAGCGCTCGAAGCTTTTCGGCGCTACAACCCCGATTTGTTAATTCTCGATATGCACATGCCGGGTTTGAATGGGCTGGAAGTATGCAGCCAGGTACGCCGTGAAGATAAAGACGTACCGATTATTTTCCTGACCGTCCGAGATGAGGAAATCGAAAAGGTGCGCGGCCTGGAAGCCGGGGCGGATGACTATATCACCAAGCCTTTTAGTCCGCTCGAACTGACGGCCCGCATTCGGGCGCTGTTGCGGCGTACCAATCGCGGCAAGAGTAGTGCGCGGCCTCAGCACTTTAGCTATCAAGACTTGCAGATTGATTTTAATTCGCACATCGTGACTTTGGGACAAGATGCGGTGCGCCTGACCTCGATTGAATATAATTTATTGCATCTTTTGGCGACCAATGCGGGACAAGTTTTACCCCATGCTTTGCTTTTGACCAAAGTTTGGGGGCCGGAATATTGTCACGATATAGATTATCTAAAGGTTCATGTACGGCACTTGCGCGAAAAACTGCGCGATGATGCCCAAAATCCTCGCTATATTTTCACCGAGCGCAGCAAGGGTTATCGCTTTGCCGGTATTCAAGAGTAATCAGGATAGTTTTGAGTTTTAAGTTTTGAATGAGATGCAAATTACTAACCAGATTACTTAGCATCCAGCACTTTTTGACCTTCGACTTTCGATTTTCGATTATCTAACTCAAAACTTGTTTACTGACCACTGACCACTTTTTCAAGGAGACACCTATATTATGAAGAAATTGCAGTCGTTTCTGGCCCTGGTATTAGCAATGACCATCCTTTTGACGGCAACTCCTCAGATTGGGGAAGCGGCATTGGCAGCTTTACCTGCCCCGGTTCAAAATATCTATGACCGCACCGACAAGGGGGTTTTGGAAGGCAAGCCCGGCACGAGTTGGGTTTGGGGGCCACGAGTTCAGGATAATACCGAGGATTACAAGGAAAGCCCCGGCGGTAAACGCCAGGTATATTACTTTGAGAAGGGCCGCCTGGAGATTAGTTATCCCGACAAAAACCCCGCCGATAAGTATTATGTAACTTCCGGGCTACTGTTGCGCGAGATGATTACCGGGCAGCAGCAAAATGGCGATGCGACCCTTTCTGACCGAGGCCCGGCTAATGTGGTGCTGGCGGGCGATTTTGCCGCCGGAGTGCCGGATAGCCCGACCTATGCCAGTCTCCTAAATCTGGTCAGCTTCGATGGTTCGTGGAAAAGCAACGACCTGAGCGGGCAAGCAGTGGATAAACTTTTGGCCCTGGGTGGGGCGATTACCACCCGGCCTGACTTGAGCCAGGGAGTCGTATACGCTCAGTATTATAAGGAAACCGGGCATAATGTCGCCAAGCCGTTTGTAGATTTTATGAACAAAAAGGGTTTGGTCTATCAGAACGGGGGGTATGTTGATAACCAGCCCCTGTTTGACCCGCTCTATGTTTTTGGCTACCCGATTGCCGAACCGTATTGGGCGCATGTCACCGTCGCGGGCAAGGTGCAGTACGTTTTGGTACAGGCTTTTGAGCGGCGTTTGTTGACCTATACCCCTGGCAATCCCGACCCCTACAAAGTCGAGTTGGGCAACCTGGGTTTGGCCTACACCCAGTGGCGTTACAAAATCGGCCCCGCCCCCTTTAATTATGCCGACCCCGACTATGCTCGTCCCACCGAAACCGACGGCTTTAAGGTTTATAATGCCGTCAATAGTAATATGCGGAACTTGACGGCGGTAAAACGCAGCGCCTCGCAGGGCGGCAAGGTCTACAAAACCGAGCAGTATCAAGCTCCCAATCGCGCTCGTTTTCTGGAAGAAATAACTTATTCTGGCAAGCCTGCCACCCTGGAAACGATTGTGACGGCTAGTCGAACCTATCGGCGGTTGCTGGCGGGCGGTGTTACCGGCAAATGGTTCTATGAGGAAAATGATACCCCCTTTAGTTGGCCTGCCGGTTTCCGTGATTTTCGGGTTTACAGCCTGAACGACTGGACGTTAAATTGGCAGGCCGGAGCGGTCACAAATAGTGGCGCGGACGTGACCCGGCTTTTGAACGTAAATTATACCGATATTGACGGCAGCAAAATCGCTCGCAATCGGCAGGTTTCGGTCAAAAACAATCTGGTGTTGAGTACCGGTACGGAAGTAACCTTGCCGGATGGTTCTAAATCGCAAATAGCTTCGGCCTACAGCGAATTTAATGTAGCTAACAAAATTGATGAGCCAGTGGGAGCATCGCCGCTCAATTCGAGCGCCGAGTTGCCATTGACCGCTCGCCCTGACCGGGTGTTGGTCAAGCTCAAAGAGGATTACCGGGCTAATTTTTCGAGTAGCCTGAACGGTAATTTCGGGAATTTCCGCCAGAGTTTCGAGCAGAGCTATAGTTCGCTCAAGGTGGCGCAAGGTTGGAGTAGCGGGTCGGACGATTTACTCTCGCTTTACAGCCTGAACGGGGCCGACCTGGATGCGACTTTGAATAATTTGCGGGCCGACTCGCGAGTCGAGTATGCCGAGCCGGATTATATTCGTAAGTCGTTTATCAGCCAGTTTAATGACCCGTCGGCGGGCGACCAATATTATCTCAAGGCGATTCACGCCCCCCGCGCCTGGGATTTCAGCACCGGCGCACGCTCGATTACTGTCGCGGTGATTGATAGCGGGATAGACCTCGAAAACCCTGACCTCAAGGGCAACATTTCGGATGTCTATAACTCGCGCAACAATAATACTAACGTCAATGACCAGGAAGGTCACGGTTCGTGGACGGCGGGGATTATTGGGGCGTTGGGCAACAACAAGATTTATGGGAGCGGGTTGGCCTGGAATGCCAAGATTATCGCTATCCGGGCCGATAGCGATGATAATCCCGGCTCGTTTTCCGACTCCAGCATTATCAAGGCGGTGCGCTATGCCACCGACAAGGGAGCGCGGGTTATCAATATGAGCCTGGGGGGAGAGGGCGACTCGAAAGCTCTGCGCGATGGGGTAGCCTATGCCACTGACCGGGGAGTTTTGGTGATTGCCTCTAGCGGCAACAGCGGCAACGATGTCCCGAATTATCCTGCCAGCTTCCCCAAAGTAATTTCGGTGGGGGCAACTGGCTGGCTGGGCCAACCCGCCAGCTTTAGCAGCTATGGCAGCAAGGTAATTCTGTCCGCGCCGGGGGTTAGCATTTGTAACACGGTTCGGGCCGGGCAGTTCGCCTGTTTGGACGGGACTTCCGCCAGCGCCCCGGTGGTGAGCGGCGTGGCGGTGCTGGTCTGGTCGGTCAATCCTTACTTGAATGCTGACCAGGTAAAGGCGATTCTGATTGCCTCGGCGACCCCCGCCCCCGGCAAGCAAGTCGGTCAGCGCGATGATAAGTACGGCTATGGGGTTGTGGATGCCGCCAAAGCCGTCCGCATGGCCGCGACCAACGAATTGCCCAATTTGCCAAAGGATATTCCGCAATAAGGCCAAAGGGGGCAAACGTGGAAAACCCGGAAGAAGCCAAAGAAGTTAAAGAAATCAAAAACGAGGCAACTTTTGAACTTTATGACCTCAAGGTAACGCTTGAGGCCATTCAGGGCAAATGTACCTGTGACCATAATATCGGCGATTATTTTGAGTTGAAGGGCGGCAAACTTAGTTTGCCGCCCGGTCAAAGCTTTTGTCTGTATGCGTTGCAGGCCGCTATTCCGCTTTTGCCCGCCAAACAACGTCCGCTCCAGCCCTATGATTGGATGGAGACCGATACCCGCATCGTCTGCCCCGACCCGCTCTGCGGGGTAATTCTCCTCATCGAGCGCACCCAAAAACGCGAACTTCGTCATAGCGAGGTCAGCGCGGTTTCGCTTGGAGGCGAAAATCTAAAATCTAAAATCTAAAATCTAAAACCACTCAGTTCGCAGGTCTGCATTTTATGACTTGTATTCAATAGCCCTAATGCAGATGCACATTACGGGTAAATCACTCAGCCTGTAGGTCTGCATTTTATGATCCTAGATTTCAGATTTCAGATTTTAGATTTCTGCCCGCTTCCGAATTAGGAGTTAAATCCTATTGTAAAGCCCGCCCCAAATGTTAAGATTAACCTAGCATAGGCTGATAAGGCCAGGGATAGTTTTGGTCTATGCGTCGCCGCAAGAGGCCGTTGCAGTAAAATAACAATTAAATTCGAGATGGGGTATCGGTAGTATGCAAACGATGTGCAACTATAAACCAGCTAATTCTAGTAATGATGACCAGACTACACTCAAAACCTCTAACGGCTCGGCTCGGTCCTGGCGGTTTCAGGCCGTCAGTACCGCCCCGGTGAGCGGGACGCGACGGCTGCGGAAGGGGGCGGAAGGTCAAGCCCTGGTCGAATTTGCGCTGTGTTTGCCTTTTCTAATCCTGCTTTTTGTAGTATTAGTGGAACTGGGCTTGCTAATCCGTAGCAGCATGACGGTTACTTCAGCGGTACGGGAAGGCGTGCGGGTGGTTTCAACTCGTGGTAATGCCGACCCTGCGATTGAAGTCGGCAGCGATGGCAAAATTTACGGCGGCAACGATGTCAATTATCGGGTCGGGCAGGATGCCGATACCGTCCTGGTGCAAAATACTAATCTCGCTTTGCAGACCGAAGCCACCAATGTCACTATGCTGATGACCTTTCGGGGTGATGCCAGTGAGCAGACTGTCCGGGATGCTTCGGGCAATATCATATCTACCTTGATTGGACGCTATGGAATTGGCGGGGCCTACGGAGTTTTCTACAATACTAATGTCAGTTTATTGCCTTTCCAGGAAGTTTTTGCTTATAACCGGGTCAAGGTGAACCCGGCTGACCCTAACTCACTGTACAAAACGGTATTTTTGCCGACGGTTATGGATACCGCGACCTGTGAAAGTACCTATAACGATGTCGAACCCGCCGAACCCGCCGCCAGCACTACCGCCGGAGCTAACTATAAAGCTTCTAACAGCCTCAAAGCGGGCAAGCCTTTCTGTGGCGATGTAATGCGAACCAGTGCCAGTACCGGCATTACCCGGACGGTAGCTCTGGGCCAGATAAATACCACCAAATCCCTTACGAATGTTCCGCCTTTAGCTGGCAAACTGCCCTATGCCGGGGGTACGGCTTGCGTTGCCGATGCTACCAAAGGCAATCAGATTGACTATGCCAAAGCGATTCAATGCGCTCGTTATGCAGTTTCGCCCTGGTATCCGGCTTTGCGGCGCTCTCAGGATGTGGGTTTGACGCCCAGCGCCAGCAGCACCGGCGGCGATTATTTCAATAATCAATATGAAGACCCAACTGAATTTGGGCTGGATAACGCTCCCAGTGGCAACCGAGCGCCGGATTACGCCGGGGTACATATCAATTATAACCATCCCTGGTTGTTGTCAATCTTTCCAGGGCCAATCCCGTTATCAGACCGCGCCGTGAAGCTGATGGAGCCAGTGGGCGGGAACTTCCAGCAACCCAGCGCCCCATGTACGGTAGTAACCGGGTGTTAAAGCGAGCAGTTTCAGATTTGAGTAATTTGCAGGCAGGAGATTAGTTTATTATGCAACCAGACAAAGGCCCTAGCTTTATAGCCCATCTGACCGAGGCCGAAACCCGCCGCCGCACGCTGCGAAATATCAGCCGTTGGGCGCGAGGCGGAATGTCGGTTGACCTCGAAGCTACCGGCCCGGCAGGGTTGGCCCGGCGCGGTCTGGTTGGAGCAGCCCGCCCGCATTCGGCCCAGGCGATTGTCGAATTTATGCTAGTCAGCGTTCCCTTGCTGGCGATTATTTTTGGTCTGCTGGAATTTGGGCTGGTTTTCTTCGAGTCAACAACCCTCGATATTTCCACCCGCGATATTGCCCGCACCATCGCGGTCTGCGGGGTAAACTGTGACAAATATGATCCAACTACCGGAGTATTAGTCTACCGTGACTATAATTTGCGGATGCGACTTCAGAACCAGGATCGGGGTTATCTCTTGAACCTGGATAATGTCGAGTATATTCTGCTACAACATGTTGGGGAAGATACTGACTTGCCGACGGTGGTAGCGGGGGTGCCGCTCCAACCGGGCCGCAAAGGGCCGGACACCGCCGCGAATTATCAGTATCATTGGCAGCTTTATGCTCCCAGCAAATCTACTTTTGCGGCCAGCGACCCCCGCCAGAATACTGTTCCGGCAACCGGAGCGAACCGAACCAATCCCGAAAATCTGCGGATTCAGGATGCCAGTCCCAGCGAGGTGAAGAGCCTGGGAGTGCTACCGAGCTTATCCGGGGTGAATGACAATTATAACGGGTGGCGCTCAAGTCGCTGTACTTCATCTGCCGACCCTGCCACGACCTGCCGCAAACCTATTCCGGCGGCTAACCCGGATGGCAGCGCCGATACCAGCCCTAGCGCCAGTCCGCGTCCAATCTGGACTGGTCGCTTTAACTGTATCCCGACTGATCGGTTTTACGTGCAGATAGCTTATCGCCACTTCTGGATTACGCCATTTTTGCCGACGGTCAGCACTACCGGGCGCAATCCGAGTTTGCAGGGTTTTGGTGAAAGAAACTCGTTGCTTCTATTTAGCAAAATCTATGAAAAAATTGAACCAAATCTGTATTCTAACGGCGCGTGTTAGGACATTATCACCCTTAAAATTTATTCCAGTAGGGGCGACCCTATGTAGTCGCCCTTGAACGCGGAGTAGTCGCGCCGAGTCTGAATAGTTGTTTAAGCCATAATATTAAGTTCTACCTGAAAGCCAGGGGTTTTAACCGATATGCGAACGATCTTCATTACACCTATATTCTGGAAACGTTATGACCGGGCCACCATCCGACGCGGCGAAGAAGGCCAGGCCCTTGTGCTGATTGCCCTGGTAATCGTGGCGGTGATTGCGATGGTGGGGTTGGCGATAGATGGGGCTTTGAGCTATCTGGAAGCCACCCGGATGCAACGTGCCGCCGATGCTGCCGCCCTTTCCGGGGTACAGTGGCTGCCCGATAACCGACCAGTAGCTGATGCCCGCGCCCGGCTAGGAGCGGAAGCCCAGGGTGTAAAAGTTGCTTGCGACTATGATGCTGCCAAAACCGCCGCTTATAATGACCGCTGTAAAGGCGCGACGATTGCCGATGTCCAGGCCAATGGCCCTGGCGCTCGCTATTATTACGAAAGTGAAGTTCCGGTGTCGAGCGTCATTCAGTTTCGGGTCAAGATTTGCAAAATGCAAGGCCGGGTGTTTTTGGGAGTAATCGGTTTCCCCAATTATTTGCTATGCCGCCAGGCGATTGCCGAATATGCCCGGCTGGTCAAGTTTGGCAGCAGTTTTAACTACTTTGGGACGCTAGGGGTAATGTACGACCACTACATGCGCTGTGACATGTCCAGCAAGAATAACTGCGATACTCAGGGTGGGCTAGATTTAAGCATGTACGGCGCGACCTATCAGCGTTACATTTTGATGCGCTGTGACCAGACTCCCGCTCCAAAACCGAATTGCGTGGGCGGTTTCTGGGGTAGTCTATTCGGGCCGAGCTTTTTCCATTCCAATGGCGATGCTTATAACGGGATTAGAGACGGGGCCGGGTCAGTTGGGGGCGCGCGTGGCCCGCTTTCGACCCCCACGATTAATAGTGGCGGCACCAACCCGCAATGTCTGGGTTATCAGGACCCAAATAGCTGGTTTGTAACCACAATTTTCACCGACCCGGCGGTTGGTACAACCTGTAACCCTAAAAATGCCAGCAATATTCCGGCTTTGAATTTTGACAAGCACCCCGATAGCCCTGGCGGACAGAAGGGTTTTGGCTACGAAATCGGGATCGAGGTAGTCAAGGATGCAATTTATCAGTATTCCGAGACGGTACTTGATATTTCCAAACACACTAACCTGAATATTACCGTCTATGATGGGGCGATGGGCGAACTGGGTAGCGGTCAGGATTTTCAGACTGGCGACAGCTATCAGGGCGGTGGGTCGCTGCTCGACCAGAACCCCTATAGTACTTTTGCCTTTCAGAACCAGTTAGCTGTAACCGCTACCTGGTCTACCAAACAACTGGTTTGTTCGCCCGGCACGACCTTTGCCTGTATTCCGGCGGCCAAAGCTGCGGTAGCGGGGGTGCCGGGGGTACCTTCCCGGATTACCGATACCAATAGTTTCAAGCAATATGTCCAATTGTTCCCGGATAGCAATAACTTGGAATTGACCAAGAACGATTTCCGCACCCGCTTTACCCTGTACGGCCCGCCCTCGGTCCCGGCGATTCCCTCGACCTACGGTAACGTCAGTGGTCTAAAAATTGGCGCATTTGAAACCAGCGATATGAGCGTGCGTTACACCGGGGCGAGTAATATCCAGCAGCCCATCGAAAACGGCGATTATACCCGCTATTGCTATGTCATGTTTGATGATGCTAAAGCTGCCTGGGATAATACCCGGTTGGTCGGAGCTAGTAGCCCTTATCTGGATAATATCGCCTCGAATAAGCTGCCACCTTCGTCCGGCGGGACTGGGCCGGACTATGCTTATACCCTGGTGGCGGGGGTCCCGCAGTACGGTTCGCCCCTGGCCCAGACTCAGCGTTACGCCTATGTCTGTCCGCAACGACCCAACGGGACCGGTTTTGACCGACCGAATGATTTTCGGTTCAACCAGCTAAAGGGGACAAATACCGCCCGCTATGGCACTTTCTTTGCCCCAGCTAATCAATATCGCACGATTCAGTACGGTATCCTGGATGCCACCAAACCCAATGATATTGCAGCTAACCCGGTTGTGAGTGGCACTTTGCGCCCTAACAATGCAGTGGTAAGCTCGGCTCCGGGGACTAGCACGGTCAATGCCGACCCCAGCCAGCAAGGGCAAACCAGTATCTGGAACCCCAAAACTGCCAATTTTGACCAACCGGTAGATACTTCCCAAGATTGTCGCCGCTCGGCGATTGATGCCGATGGCTGGCCGATTGACCCGCTGTGGGGACACAATCGGATTCCCTTCAATATGGCCTATGGCGACCCACTGGTAAACCGGGCCTGGATTACCGATACCAGTGTGGTGGATGTGACGGGGTTGACCAACCCGGTGGCCCTGGGGAGAATCGCGGGCTATTACACTCTGTACTACAGCTTTCACGGTTGGCGGTGCGATTGGGACTTTGATGGTAACTATACTTTTAATCCCAAACAACCCCCCGGCGATTACAACAGTCCTTCGCTCTCGATTGCCGAGCGTAGTCTGGGCGCTCCCGGTCAATGGGATCGGGCTTTTGCCCTGGCCCATCCCGGTTTGGTCTCGAATGCCCGGCTGACCGCAATTTTGCAGGCCGGAAGTGATCCCGCTCCGGCGGCGGCAATTAACAAGGAGATTTTGCCGCTTGGCAATTCGCCGATTGCCGACAAGGATTTCGGGCTACAACCCTATTTCCACCTGACCAATCTGGCCTGGGTGACGGGTACTTTAGGGGCCGACCTGGGCAAGAGTAACGAGAATGCCGATGTCCGCCCTGGCACCTATATGCTGCACGTGCAGGCCTACGGTGGGGGTGGGGTGAACCGCTATTCGGTCAAAGCCGAGTATGAGAATGCCAAAAACATAACCTATGTGCTGGCGAGCAAAAATGTGACAGTCAAGCCGGTGCCAAATGTCTACGCTATCACGGCGATGTCGCTCTACACCAACGCCCGAAACACGGCGGCGGCCCCGACCCAGAATATTATCTTCGACCTGGCCTTTATCCCCCCGGATAATGCCGGAACTCAAGCTATTCTGGAATTGTGGGATGCCGGTGACGTAGGCGGTAGTGGAACGCTGGGGATTGAAGTTTTGCCGCCCTCGCGCTATGGCCCCAAGGTCAAGACCAACGGCGACCCCAACCCGGCTAACTGGACTTTGCCGGTGGCGGCTACGCCGCTAAAAACCCGGATTACAGTTTGTCCTTACTCTATCACGGTGGACTCGCTGGGGCTGGCAGGGAACTGTACCACCGACTCTTCCGGGGTCGGCAGTACTACCCAACTGGCCTACGATAGCTCTCAGGGTGGACAGTTCTATAACGACCAGTGGATGTTGTTGAGCTTTACCCTGCCGAGTACCGGCGATTACAATGACATGAAGCGTGACTGTGAGACCAACGGGGTTCCCGAACCGTTATGCTACTACTTCCAGATTAACTATAAGTTGACCGGCGCATCAATGAGTGCCAACGATACGACTACCTGGCAACTGGTAGTCCAGGGGCAACCAGTTCACCTGGTGGACTAATTATTGGTAAAGGCTATCCCTTGCCTCGCGGCAGGGGATAGCCTTATCCTGTTTCTTTCGAGATATAATATAATTCGTGCAATTTAGTGATATAATTTCCCAATATATATGATAATTATCGGGGCCTCGTTCCTTTCAGACCCAACCACGTCTGAACACTTATAATTACATTACTTATTTTATTTTTCAAGCGCAATTATTCTGTTGGTAAAGGTGGAGACTCTAATGAAAGAAATCAGTACTGGCCTGACCGGATGGGGTGGTTTTGGGACTATCCAAACCAGCCCCGCCGGTTTTTTGACTGCTCAGGCCCGGCCAGTTTTTCGGCCCGCAACTACTTCGGATGAAAATCACGGTATGACCCCCGCCCAGATGGGGCAGATAATAATCATAGCCCTGCTTTTAATCGGGCCATATATAAATTTGATGTTTCCGCTGCAAGTCACCGCTAGTGGCTGGGCCGCCCGTGAAGCGGCGGCGGCAAGTCAGAGCGCCCCGCCCGAAGCTGCCCCGGCGGTGACCTCCGGGAGTCTGAATGCGCCCAGCCAGATAGTACCCAGCACCAGTAGCGACTGTGTCTATAACCCCGCCGATACCAACCCTCCCACCGATGCCAACCCTTTGCGGGGCGTTTTCGGGCGGCTCTTTAACTACAACGGGGCGGCTTTCAATGATGCCAGTCTGGATGTGACAATTACGGTGCGGGATGCTGCGCCGCCCTATAATGTTCGGGCTTTCAAAACCCTGCCCTCTAATATTGCCGGGGGAGTCGGCTTCAAGTTTACCGCCCCAGCCGTCCCAAGCGGCGAGGAGCTGATTATTGAAGCATCGGCGGTTGGTTTTGCTACCACCTATTTCAACTATTTAGCCAATGGCGGTACGCCCAGTCTGTCGGGTCGCTACACTCAGAGCGTTGCCAGCAAAATCTTTTTCAATGATAGCGGCGCAACCCTTATTCCCGGCGCTCCGGCCTGTACCGCCTATGTGGTACTGCCCAATCCTCTCCCGGCTAACTACCCGATTGATGTTTCTCAGACGATTCTAGTCGGTGGTCGCCGCCTGGTTACGATGACCAATAGTACGGTGGCTGGAAATGGTATCTTTAATATAGCCTTGCCGGTTGGTCGGGCGCTAGGTGGACGAGCCTTTTTGTATGATGGCACTACCAATCCCCCTCCGTTTTATACTACTAATATCAACCTGGCGACGGCTAAACTCTATACCTTTACTACCATTCTGGGAGTACCAACCCTGGGAGCTACCCCGATTGCCAACGGGACGCTTGACCGGGAAGGCTATTATATAATGGGGTATATTCCCGATACTATTTTTGGGGCGGGAATATTACCAAATGGAAATTATGCCCTGAAATTTGAAGGGACTAACCTCCAGACCAACTACTTTTGCAACTATCCCCCCGGCGCAGGTGCGCCCTCGGTCAGCCAGATTGTGCCGATAACCCTGGGAAGCGATACTTTCGCCCGCTATGTGTTAGTGCAAACCCAGATTCCACCGGCGGCAGGCGAGGATGCAAGGGTGCAAGGCAATAATTGCCGTCAGCCTAGCGGGAATCTCTCTATTCCAGGTTTACATAACGTATTTAAACCGTTGGTGGCGATTACCGGCACTATCAAAAGTGCGGTGGACAATAGCGATGTTATCGGGGCGTATGCGGTAGCCTATATTGCTGGAACCAATACGGTGGCGGCTATCAGCAATCTGATTGCGGTGGATGCGCCGACCTATTCAATTGAAGGTTTACAGCCCGGTACGAATTATAACATCAAGTTTGTCGCCCCGACCAATGGCGACATTGACAACCCGATTGAACTAATCAGCGAGTGGTACAACAACCTGACCCTGGATACGGCGGTGGGAGCGCGGGGCATCGTTGCCACTCCGGGGGGCGGCGGGGTAGTTCAGAACGTCAATGCCCTGCTGGATACCGGCTGGTACTTTAGTGGTTCAGCAACTCTGTCAGGTCTGACCCCAAGCAACCAGTTTTTTGAGGTGACGGTCTATCGGACTACCGATTTAGCGACCCAAACCAATCCGACCCCGGTAGACCGGGTGTTCGTGAGCGGAGCGACGAACTACACCACCCACAAGGTACTAATGCCGGGCGAAAGCTATAAACTGGTTTTCCGCCCGTTTGGGAGTGCTAGTACCTACATTGCAGGTTGGTGCAAAGACTGGACCGGTGGCAACTGTGCCAACCCGCCTGGCGCGGATAGTGGTGATGCTTTTGCTTTTGTGCCGAATAGCGCGGGCCTAATTCCACGCCAGATGACTGCCAATATTGTGCTTTTCCAGGGGGTAGTTTTCAAGGGAACGATTTTCGCTCAGGATTCGGTTGGTTCTGCGGTCAGCCTGGGTACGTTTGGCACGTCGGTTTCGGTTTATGTCTATCGCATGAATGGTTCGACCCCGGTGCTGACTCAGTTGTTTAATGTACCGGTCAATGCGCTGGCTGCTGGTTATCCCTACACTACCAGCGCCCTCTTGACCAACAATAATTATATAATCCGGTTTGTGCCATTCACTAATCCCGGCGACCCCGGCTTTATCCCGGCTTACTACAAAGACCCGGCGGGGAGTACCGGCTCGCCCGATGCCGCCGGAGCAACTCAACTCAGCTCCCCTTCCATCGGGCCAGTTGGGGGCAAGGATATTACCCTCGTTCGGGCGGGCGGTATCACTGTCACCTTGACTGATTACCAGGGCTTTTTGTTTAACAATGTACGAACCGAGGTGTTTTTTGCCAGCCAGTATTCGGCGGGAGCGGGTATTACCGGGTCGCCGATAGCGGTAGGTGTCACTGATGCCAACGGCAAGGCGGTCATACCGGGGTTGGCGGCGGGGACGAATCAGTATATTTTGCGCTTCACCTCGCAGGGGTCACGCGGCAGTACCTACTATACTACTACCCTGGGGACGATTATTCCCCCGGCTCAGGTTTCGGTGGTTTCGGGGCAATGGACTAATATTGCTTTCCAGATGCCACCTTTTGCCGGAGTGGGCGGGGCAGTCAATGACTTCGCCAATCCTGGGATTAATTGGGATGGCACTCAACTGCTGGTGATAAACGGGGCTGATTTTTCGGTGGTGGGGACTTTCCCCGACACCGATAACGGCACTTTCCGCATCTATGATGGCGGCGGCGGTAACTGGCAGTGGGATGCTTTCTTGCCCAAAGGCAGTTATTACTTTGCCTTGATACCGGCAAATCCCAATTATGTGACCCACTATCGGACGGATACCGCCAAAGCCGGGTGTACAGTTGGTAAGGAAGCCGACCCAAATTGCGCCCAGCTTATCTTCCTTGACCCGACCTTGCCCAACTACGGTTATGGCATTGAGTTGCGCCAGGGCGGAGTAGTTCGGGTCTATGTGATTGACCAGCTAACCGGGCTACCAGCCTCGCCTGCCGCGACGGTTGGTTATTATGCGACCCAGGCGGCCCGTGATGCCGGTACGCCGCTTGCTCCCGGACAGATTACTGGTACAACCTCGATTGTCCGCGGGCCGGAGTTGGCTCTCACCGGGACGACCTTTAGCTTCCCCTATAACGGGATACTTTGGTTCAAGGCTGCCGCTTCGCCGTCCTCGCAGTCGGATGATGCCGTAGCCGGGCCGCTGACGGTGGGTTTGGGCCAAACCAAATATATCACTATCACCTTGCCGCCTACGCCCTTTATCACCGGGACGGTCAAAAAACGCGGTTACGTAGCCGGGAATCCGAACCAGGAAGCCCCGGTCCCTAATGTGCAGGTGGCGGTGGTAGATGCCAATACCGATGCGATTCTGGGCGGCGGGGCGGCTGTGACCACTACCGATAGTCTAGGGCGTTATAGCTTGCGGCTGCCCAAAGGGGCCAGCTTCAAGCTCAAGTTTATCACCGATAGTACCACCGGGCTGGGTATCCGCTACTGGACTGATACTCCCCAGGCCACCGGCACGATTACCAGAGAGTTGGCGGTGACTCTGAATACTCAGGTCGGCAAAAACTTCGTCAACTATAATCTGGTGTATGACCTGGCCCAGCCCAATGCCAATACCTGTCGGATAACCGATTTGTACGTCCAGGATGCCGCGCCCAGTTCGGCGACTATCAAATACTTTACTAATTGTCTCGGCACGACCCAGGCCGGGTGGACTACCGGCGACCCTGATCCACTCCGGCAAGCCCCTGGCGATTACCCCTTTACCGGGGTGGTGCCGGGCGATGCCGGGGGGGTCTATACTCATACCATTTCGATGACAGGTCTGACTGCCGGGATGAATTATAATGTGCGGGTCTTTAGCCAGATGCCGATTAGTACCGGGCCAATTGTAGCCTCGGAGATAGAATTGCAGGTACGCACTTCTACCCCTGGGACGGACTGGTATTTTGCGGCGGGCAATATTGCCGCGACCAGTGGGACAATCAGTACCACCGAAGTGCTGCACCTGTTCAACTATAACAACTCGCCAACTACGGTCTTTATTAACTACTATACGACGGTGGTGGGTAACTACACCACCGCGCCGGGTAGCGCCCCGTTTACCACCGCCGGGATAGTGCTGGCGGCAAATCAACGGCTGGACATCCCGGTGAATAGCACCGCTTCGCCCTATTCGCTGGCGAGCCTTGCGCCGGGTTACAACGGCTCACATGCGACCCACGTTACCTCTAGCGCCGGAATCGTGGTCGAGAAGTCCCAGACCCTTAACGCTCTGTTGAATGGCACGCCTTATAACGGTGGCTATTCGATACCGGGAGCTTCCGCGCCGAATAGGTCGTGGTATTTCCCCGAAATTACCCTCAAGGCCAACCAGGAGCATTGGGTCAGTATCTATAATACCAGCGATACCAGTCCGGCTTGCGTGGACCTGACCTATTACTATAATGGGACGCAGGAAAACAAGAACCTGGAAGGGCTAATTCCGAATATTCCCGCCAAAACGGTCTATCGCTTCAGGGTACAGGGCGGGAGTGTCACCAATGGCCCGACGGCGACGAGTGGGGATTTTGGCCTTAAAGTCGGGACTGTTCCCGGCACGGGCTGTAATTCCAACCGGGATAGCATCGTGGTCGAGATGGAAACCCGGATGATCGAGCCAAGCTTTGCTTTCCAGAGCAAGGGGGTGGCCGGAATGCTGGGTATCCAGCACCAGAGCCAGCGTTGGTACTTCCTGGATGGGCAGACCGACAAGCCCTACGAGGTGCGCTATACTATTCTCAACCCGCAAGCGAGTTCGGCGACGGTGACGGTGACAGCTTATATTGATAATCCGACCACCGGCAATATTTCGATACTTCAGCAGTTCGCCTATACCGTCGCGGCGGGCAAGAGTATTAGCTATACCGTGCCGATGACCCTCAATCAATCGGCTTCGGGGCAACGTTTTGGCTTTACGGCTCGCGTTGACTCGACCCAGGGGGTTATCGCCCAACGCTCAGTCCGGTATCTGTATAGTTCGGCGGCGGCCATGGATGGGCTGTACCACGAGGCCGGAGTAACCCGCGCCAGTTCGCAATGGTTGTTCGCGGCGGGGGATACGACCAACAACCCTTCAACCCAGAACTATACTGAGGAGACGATTAATCTCTATAACTCGAACCCGGTGACAACCACTCTGAATATCACTTATTATTTCACGAGTGGTGCGCCGGTAATCACGACCCTGGTCTTGGGGGCTTATGAACGGTTCAACCTGAAACCGGATATAACCCCTGGTAGTGGGCCAGCCGGGTATCCTTCAGTCGGGCCTAACAAGGTCATGGCGGTCAAAATAAAGACGGCGGGCGGTGAATCGGGTATCTTTGCCGAGCGGCTAATTTACTGGCGCAAAGGCGGTCTAAACGGCGGCAACGCGGTTTATGGCTGGATACCGCCAGGCTCGTAGCCTTCAGTTTAAAAAGGGGAAGGCTGCATCAAATCGGTGCAGCCTTCCCTTATAATTCGGGTATTGTTAAATCCGGGTAGAAGCTTGAGCGCACCGGGGCTACAGCTAGTGTGCCTCTTGGCAAAGCCGCCGGGCTGGGATACGAAGCCGGGTAAACCCGACTGATATCCTTCTGTAGCCAAATTAGTGCTACCCCGATTAAGCGGTTAAAATCCATACCGGGGGCTGCAAAACCTGTTATAGTCCCATTATGAACTCTTACTAAATAATCGGGTATTGCTAAGACCAACTGTAGTTACAGCCCGATTATGAATTTTAACAAAATAATCCGGGCATCCTTAACGGCGATAGGTGTATCAGCCCCATTCATGGGGCTTCGTATACTAGCCCGGCGGCTTCAGCCCCGGTGCGCTCGGACGCAATCCCCCAATATCGGGATTATTATCCCCCGCTCGATGCGCTCGAACGCAATCGCCGCAACCTCGGCCAACGCCCCCGGTACGGCGCGGTTAAACCCAATTCCTCAATAGCGGGCTATTGCCGCGCTTTCGGGTAGACCCCAAACCGCAATCTAATCGTTACGCCTCAGCATTTGCAAAGTTATCAAGCTTATGCTACTCTTTAGGCATGTTAAGCTGGCGTATCAAGTATAATTATTTAGAGTGGACTTATTCGAGCGCCAGGGTTGTTCATAAGCAAGGCATCAGCAACGAAGGAAACCGACAAAGAACCGTCGCCTCGGCTGGTCAGCATCGCGCTGAGGCCGATTTAGCGATTTCTTTTGGTTTATTCACGTCATTTTAGCGTTTGGACAAGGACTGGATGCAAGTAAAAATAGGCTGCGAAATGGTATATGAGTCGGTCAGCCCGACCCCAATGGTCATGCTGGTCAGTGCCAGACAGGAAACCATGTATCATCACTTGTTGCGCGAAACCCACCGTTTTACCCCCGACATCCCGGTACACGAATACAAGGATGAATTTGACAACCCGATGTGGCGCTTTTTAGCCCCGCCGGGTCAACTTCATATCTTTTATGATGCCGTCGCGGAAGTTCCGCCTACTTCCGACCCACAGTTATTCGATTTACCGGGAGCGTTTATCCAGAACTTGCCAGACGAGGTATTACCTTATCTATTGCCCAGCCGCCATTGCCAATCTGATTTGGTTGCCGGGGAAGCCTGGGAGTTGTTTGGCTCAGTCGAGTGGGGCTGGAAGCAGGTTCAGGCGGTCTGCGACTGGCTGCATAGCAATGTAGTATATGGTAAGGGCAGTGGCCCTAGTACTTCCGGTTACGAAGCGTTCCAGGCTCGGCAAGGGGTTTGCCGGGACTTTGCCCATCTGGGAGTGATGTTCTGTCGCGCCCTAAGCATCCCGGCCCGCTATGTCTGCGGCTATCTGCCCGACATCAACGTCCCGCCCGACCCGACCCCCATGGATTTTCATGCCTGGTTCGAGGTCTTTCTGGATGGCGCTTGGCGGACTTTCGATGCTCGCCACAACATTCCGCGCACCGGGCGCGTATTAATCGGGCGGGGGCGCGATGCCGTAGACGTGGCGTTGGTCACAACTTATGGTAACACCAGCCTGAATTGGATAAAGGTTTGGGCCGATGAATATAAGGCTGACCAGACCGATGGGGTAAGTGATTAAAAAACGAGGTAGTCTAATGAGTGCCAATCAGCGTTTCTTGCAGGCCCACCCTCATTCTGTTCCCTTCGTAGACCATAAGGCGATTAACTGGGAACAGGTCAAACGCAGCCATTATTGGATATATCAGCGGTTTCGCTACGAATACCCCGGCCCAATCCAGAATTTGCACCAGCGCCTCAAGGTTATTCCCCCTGACCGTCACGGCGACCAGCTTAAATCTGGTCACAAACTTCGGGCTACCACTTCCGACTTGAGTATTCGGGGTGAAACCGACAGCTTTGGAAACTTTGTCTATTTTCTCGACCTGCCAAAAGTTGAAAGCGAGGTCGAATTTGAGGTGTGGGTTAGCGTCGAGCGCGAAAGCGGGCCAGCCCGCTTGCCCATCGTGACTGCCAGGCAAGCCGCCCGCTTTCTAGCGCCAACCGACCTGACCCGGCCCGATGCGGCCCTGCAAGCCGTCGCTGCCGAACTGGTAGCCGAGGGTGGCGATAGCTGGCAAATCGCCGAGCGTATCAATACCTGGGTTAGCCAGAAGATGACCTATAAAGGCGGTGTCACCACCGTTGCGACTACCGCCGCGCAAGCCCTGGCGCTGGGTGAGGGGCTTTGTCAGGACTATTCCCATATAATGCTGACGTTATGTCGGTTGGCGGGGATACCGGCCCGCTATGTGTCCGGTCATCTATTGGGCGAAGGTGGTTCTCACGCCTGGGTCGAGGTTTTGTTGCCCGCCCCGCGTGGCAATAAACTGGTAGCGGAGGCCTATGACCCGACCAACCACTGTCGGGCCAGTTGGCGGCATATTACGAGTGCGGTAGGCCGCGATTACCGCGATGTTTCGCCCACCTCTGGCTACTTCACCGCGCCCTATTCGGGTCGCCTTGTGACCAGCAAGCGGGCCGGTCTGCTCACTGTTGAGTATTTCGATGGCGAGCAAATCACGATTGACGAAGATGAATTAATCGAGCTAGATGACCAACGTTGGGTGGCCTAGCAGTGGTCAGTGGTCAGAAAATGCAAAACGGAAGACGGAAGAAACCCGATCCGTCAGTAGTATTTTAACTCAAAACTCAAAACTTTCTTAACTGACCACTGACCACTACTTAGAAGTAATCACGTTAATCTCAAAAGTGGCGACGGCCTCACTCTGGTCGAGGCGCTGGACGAAAATCTCCATTTTGAACTTGCCATACATACTCATCAGGTAATCTTCGCCCTGGTATAGCCCTGGCTTGTCCGGGCCAACTGGCTGCAATTCCAGCTTGGCTATCCCCATATCCATTTCCAGATGGGTCGCCTCGACCCGGATGCGGGCTTCGGTGATAGCCTGCCCGTTGGTCTGACTGAGCCGGACAATATACTTATTCTTGCCGATAATTCCCGGCGCGACGGCTACCTCAATTTTCAAATCATCTATAGTTTTATCAAAACGCTGGGCGCGACCTTCCGGCAATTCTGCCGCCTTGATAATTGGGAGCGTGGGTCGGGCTGTCGTCGCAATCGGCGCAGAAGTAGTCGCAACAGAGGTGGGGGTCGCTACCGTCGCCGAAGTTGTAAGAGCCGCAGTAGTGACCGCCACCGAAGTAGTCGCCGCGACGGTAGTAGTTGGCGGAGAAGCAGTAGCCGACATATCCCCACAAGCCGCCAGTAGCAAAATAAGATAAAATAGCGATGACAGGAATAAGGCCAGAAACCTGAATCTTTGGTACATTGGTAATCTCCAAAAAAAGCAATTATTAAAGAAGGGATTTTGGGCATTGCTGTCCCTATCTATGACCTTGATTATACTCTACTCATCATAAATCTGAGATAAATTTGGACAAGTAGCTCACAGGAATTAAAACAATGGTGTCGAAGGTTTTAGCGATAATCTTTGGAGCAATCGGCGGCGGTTTTCTTTTGATTACCCTCTTTTTTGTAATAAGTACCAACATGTTTATTTCACAAGCCTCTGTCGCCGAGGGAACGGTCATCAGCGCCGCGCCGCCCGATACTGGCAGGCGGTCTGCCGCCCAAATAAGATTTAACGATGCTAACGGGCAGGTTGTCCAATTCACCACTAATGTGAATAGTAATCCGCCCGAATTTCAACTGGGACAAAAGGTACGGATTTATTACAACCTGGCTGACCCCCAATCGTCGGCGCGGGCCGACTCTTTCCTTTCGTTATGGTTCTTATCCGGCCTGTTTGGGCTTTTCGCGCTGATTTTTGGTGGAATTGGGCTTGGTTCTTTTACAATTTGGTTATTAAATAGAAAAAGCCGGGCCAAAACTTAGGGACGTGCTTCAATTAGACGAGGCCTGGACATAACTTGGTAGGGGCGCAGCTTGCCGCGCTCGGAACGCCCCTACGAACCCAATTTTTGCCTTTATAACCACCTCTCAATTAGAAAACTAAAGCCAAAAAGAGGGATGCAGCCTTAGCCTCATCCCTCGGTCTTCAACCTTCATCTCTCGCGTTTACCCGGTTGGGGCCAGCGCCCGTTTACGGTTGCGGGTGAACAGGCTGCGGGCGCGAATAGCCCGGCGGGGTAGCCCGGCTCGGCTGATATTAATCGGCTCGGCGGCGACAAGCTGCTCCTCCCCAGGAAGGTGCGAGGCCAAAAGCGGCAGATACTTGTGGTAGCCCAACAAGGCCGCCATGTTATGCACCGTCTGCGTCGGGATGCTACGAGTGAAATTATAGCCCACCCCCCTCGAAGCCGCTTCAATTACCAACTCGCCCGGTTCGGGTAGCAGGCAATGATGCACCCCCCCGATGCCGCTCAACATATCCTGATACGCCCCGGTCATAAAGACCCCGATAACCAACTCCTCGCCGTCCTTCATCTGGGTTATATCGGGCAGCATTAGGGTATCGTCTTCCTCGCCGGAGCGGTACACATCGTCTGAGTCGCAAGTTAGCCCCGAAAGCCAGACCTTCTTAACCGGGCAATCGTAGCCATTGAGCGGCAGAACAATAAAAGGTTGCTTCAAGGCCCAGGTATCGGGCAGCGACGACATCAGCGAGCCGTCAATGACATACCAGCCCACATCCTCGCGGTGCGAGGGCTTGGATACCACCACCTTATAGAAATCGAAGCCATACGCCGCCGCCGTGTAGCGCCCGAACTCGCCGATTATCTGCGGGTGTTCGATGCCGTATTCGGCACAAAGCTGGATAATACCCTCGGTCAATTCATCGGCAAAAGCCTGATAATCGAACTGGAAATCAAGGCTATACGGTACGGGCATCCCGCCCCCGAAATTAAAGGCCCGCAAGCTAGGGAACTGGCGCTTGAGCTGACAATATTGCCGGAAGCACATCAAGAGGGCCTGAATCCATTGCTGGCGGTCTACACACTGGGTATCTATCATGGCGTGAAACATTGCCAGCTTGAGATTAGGCTGGGCCGCAATTCTTTGCGCAACGGCCTGAACCTCGTTATGGGCTATTCCAAAGCGGCTGGTTACGTGGGAGAAATCGCCATTGGGGACAATTGAGGGGTCTACCCGCAACCGCAGCCCTAGTTCAAAGTCATATTTGCTTCCGGCAAAGGCCGCAATTTCTTGCTCCGATTCGATAATCGGGATAACGTTATGAAAACCTTCGCGGCGCAACTGCATAATATTCTGGACATAAGCCGGGGTCTTGAACCCATTGCACAGAATAAAACGGGCGGTGGGTAGATTTCCGGCTTTCCAATGCAGGCGGGCCATCTGTAAATCCATCGGCGAACTGGTTTCATAGTGCGCTCCGGCTTGCAAGGCAGTACGAATCAAATCTTCGTATTGGGCGGCTTTGGAGGCATAGGCGTAGATAAAACTACCGGCATAGCCTTTGCGGGCGAAAGCCTGGGCAAAGTAGCCTTGCATTTTGTGAATTTGGCGGGTAACGAGCGGGGTAAATCCAATTTCGAGGGGCGAACCCCATTGCTGGCTGATGTCCAGCAGGTCTAAATCCTGGCAAAACAGGCGGTTTTGGCGAACTTCCAGGTGGTCGGTGAGTTGATGAGTATTGAGACCGAAGCGGCCTCGCAAGTAATCGTAGTAAGTTACAGTCCCAGTCAAGGGCTTGTTCATTCTATAGCGTACCTCTTATTCTTTCTTGCCGATTAGCCACGCTAACCAGCCGTATTGGATGGATGTCGAATTACGGTTTGGAAACACTCGTTTTGGCGCACCATACTGGTAAGCATATATACTCCTTTTGTTAATCTATACCGGGTCGGGGGTGCAAAATATCAGGCCAAAAGCCCGCTACCCCAGGCATATCTCTACGGATTCCAGTCCCAAAAGTTACCGAAAAAGCTCTTAACTATCCTGCTTTGTGGTATACTCTTGAACAAAATCTCAAGATTGATGCCGGTAAAGATGGCGAATAAGATGGCGCAAGATTTCAGCTTTTCAAGGCTTGGAACTTACGGAAAGGTATTTTAACATAAAAATACCGACTATACAAGAACCGAGGCCGTCCGGCGCGGGTGCATATGGGAACAGTTGTGACATTTTTGAGTGATGGTTTTGCTTTAGGATATTGGTTTAAGCCGGATTAGGATAAGATGAACTTTCCTGGTGGCGGTTATTTTTGGCAGAAATTCGGGAAAAAAGTCCTATATAGACATAATTCGCAACGAAAACCCCTTGATTGTTTCAAAAAAACCGTTATAATCAATGCAGGTATACATAATATTATCGCAGTTTAGGCTTTCTTCCTTAATATATCTAACAGCGCATAGACGGAGCGGAACAGCAGGACAATAGCCTGACCAGGAAGGCGGAAAGAGGAGTTTAGGGCATGAGTACCAACCGGGAAACCGACTTGTTGTTACAATCGGGGATAGCAGCGGTACGGAGCGGCGATAAGCGGGAAGGCGCAAGATTGCTGGCGCAGGTAGTCCGCAAAGAACCTCAGTCCGAGGATGCCTGGTTCTGGTTGGCGGCAGCCACCGACCAACCCGCTGAGGCCGCCGCCTGTTTGCGACGAGTACTGAACATCAACCCCAATAATGCCCGCGCCAAACAAGCCCTGGACATGCTGGGTACGAGCGAAAGTGGGGCTGCCTTTGGCGACCTAGGCGGTGGGCCAGCCGTGCCGCTTACTCCACCCCAGGGGATGCGGACTTTGAATACCGGCGAACTTATCTCACCACCGGGTGGTTTTGTGCCACCACCTCCGCCGTCCCAACCCACTCCGCCGCCGCCGCCGTTTGGGGGAGGTTCGCTTTCGAGTGGTGAAATGGGCGCTCCGCCTCCGCCCGCCTTTGGCGGCGCACCGACCTGGGCGCAAAACGAACCGCCCGGCCCACCCCGCCCGCCGTTGCCCGGCGAAGCCTATGGCGGCCCTAGCATCCCGGCAACTTCAACCGGCAATTTTAATACTACCCCGCCTCCGCCACCCTTTACCGGCGGAGGGCCGGGTTTACGGTTGGGGCAACTTGACCCGGCTGCCGCCGCAGCTCAGGCTGCCGCCCCGCCTCCTCCCGGCCCGGCAATCTACGACCCCGGCGCGGAATTACGGGCCAGCTTGATGCCCAATTTGCCGCCGCCGACGGCAGCCGCCGCAATGAACCAACAAAATGTCAGACCGGCCCGGCGCGGGTTATTTGCGCGAGGTGGTCGGAACGCTAACCCGGCGGTTGTGGTGGTTGAATCGGAAGCAAAACCGGCTCGCGCCCGCCGTCGTTTCAATCCGCTTTTCCTGGCCCTGGCCTTAATCGTGCTGTTTTTGGCCCTGGCAATTCCTTTACTTCTGCTTCGCAATAATAACCCTGCGCCCGAAGCCAACGTCACTGCGACAGTCGAAGGTGGCACGCCCGGTTCAGGTACGCCTGGGGCTGGTGGGACGCTCGGCTCAGGCACACCCGGTGCGGCTGGCACGTCAGGCGCAGGGACAGTTGCCCTAACCGGGGCGGCTGGCACGGGAGCGGCTGGTACTGGTGGCACGAGTAATACGGGTGCAGCCGGTACAAGCGGCGCGAGTAATACGGGTGCAGCCGGTACAAGCGGCGGAGCTGGTACGGGCGCGGCTGGCACAAGTGGTGCGGGCGGGATTGGTGGTACGACGATTGCCGGTGGAACTGGCACTACCGCCGTTGCCGG
The DNA here is from genome assembly GCA_038245615.1 of Chloroflexia bacterium. Classification (GTDB taxonomy): domain Bacteria; phylum Chloroflexota; class Chloroflexia; order Chloroheliales; family Chloroheliaceae; genus 54-19. Next base: position 50,483 of record JBBRSG010000018.1, read on the forward strand.
AGGCGCTACCTCCACCGCCGCCCCCGTTGGGTTTCCGACGATAGGTGCGCCAAATGTAACTCCGGGCGTGGGTGGCACGACGGGAGCGGCTACGACCCCGGCGGCGGGAACTCCGGCGGGTACTTTGCCGCCTGGGGCTGGCACTATCAGTACAACTACTTCGGCGACTAATGCCGCAAATCCGACCCCAACCGCGACTAATGCCCCGGCGGGAACTGGTGGTTTGATACCTGGTACATTGCCGCTCAATCCGAGTGGCGCTAATACTCCCGCTCCTGGCGCGGCGACCCCAACCCAGGCTGCCGGGGCAACAGCCGGGGCTGGTGGAATAAGAGTGACTCCGACAGTACCGCCCGTTCCGTTTACGACGATAGCGCCGGGTACGGTTGCGGTAACACCGGGCGGGATCGTGACCCCGCGCCCGACTACTCCGGCTACGGCTGGCGGTATTGTTGCCCCACCGACTATCGGGCCAATAACGACTACCCCGGCCAGTGAAGCGCCGCCCCCGGAAATTCAAAAGTATTTGAATAATACTGCCAATTTCCTGAACTACTCCCAGTATTTTGAACTGGCAATTGGTGAGGGGGTTATCAAACCCTATCGGGCCGGGCGCATCAAGCCGGGTGTTACCAAGATTAATTTTAGTATCCTGCTTTCAGCCAGTTCGCTCCAGGCTGTCAGCGTATCGCCAACCGTGACGGCGACAGCGAGCACCTCGGCGACAGCAGCGGCTTCGACCACGGCTACCGGGACTGCCACCGGCACGGCTGCTGCGACTACTGCCGCCCCGACCAGTAGTGATGGTATTCCTAACCCAACCACGGCAGCTGCAACGACGGCGGCGACCACTAGGGCGGCGACTACGGCTGCCACAACTACCGGGGCAGCTACTACTGGGGCGGCTTCCGGGAGTGCTACTCCAACCGTAGCCGCCGACGTGCCAACAGTTTTCTTGCAAATTGTGATTAATGGCCCACGCGGGCCGGAGCTGTTCTATTATTATCCGGGTAACGGGCATTTTGAACTTAGTCAGCTAACCCTGTCTTTGGGACAGATGGCTCGTGCGCTTAAAGATCAGAATATCCCGATAGGAACTTATGAATTGAACCTGGTGGCGCTGGAATATGCCGATGATATTGCTAATTTGGCGAATGCCATTGACCAATTCTTCTCGACTGGTTCGGTTTCTTATCTGGAACAGGCTTCCACCTTCTACGACAAGGCCGCCCGTGACCGTACTCGCTGGGCCGAGATTGTACGGAGTGGCTACCCCTATCGGGTGACACTATAAGCTTGTAATTTCGTTTTGGTCTAACTAAAAAGGTCTGGCTTATCTTCGCAAAGATGGGCCAGCCCTTTTTTTAGCTGAGAGTGATAGCGGGTTGCCCGATTATTGGTTTGATAGCTTCCAGAATAGCGGTCTGTTCCAGAGCCAGATTATCCCGGCGCTGCTGACGGAGATAGGCCAGGAAAGCGGTTTTGACGGCGGCATCCATTTCGCTTAGAGGCTTGTTCTGCCCCTCGAATTCGAGATGATTTTCAAAGAAAGTCTGCCGCCACCCGCTTTGTAAGGCGGTAATTGCTTCTGGTCTTTCGATGAATACCCCCAACTCTTTCCCGCGCTGGGAGAAGAAAACATAGGTCGGAATATGATTACGACCATCCGGGTGCGGATAAGCGGCGGCAATATCGGTGTTATCAGGGTCGCGGAGCAAGATGTGTAGCCGCAGTTTGCCGGTTTCGCGCTCGATTTTGCCAAAAAGCGGCAGATTGGCGACTACATCCCCGCACCAGTCGTGGGCCAGCACCAGCACTTCAACTGGCGCTTCCAGGCTGGCAAAAAAAGCTTTATCGGTTTCGCTCAGGTCGTAAGCGACGTAATTAGCCTCAAATAGTTCGCGGTTGACCTCCATAGCGGCGATAAATTCTCCAAAGGTCAGGGCTTCCTTAAAAGCTCGTTCCCGTCGCTCGATAGTAATTGACATATTATATGCTCCTCTGAAAAAGTGGTCAGTAGTCAGTGGTCAGTAAAACACCTTGAACAACTAAGCAGCTGACCCATCTCGGTTAGATTTGATTGACGCTAGTGCGCCCGCGTAAATTGTCGGCTCTAAATAAAAGCCCGTATCTGCAAAAGTTTTTAGATAAAGATTATCAACTAACTACCCAAAGGTAACAGCCCGGTTAGCGGCTGTCAAGCTTAATCCGGCTTTGCGTTCATACGAGTAAATTTGCAGAACAGGCCATTTATCCGTTATAAATAAAGTATGAAATTTATGGTATATCGTAACCGATTTACCTGGATTAGAAAGGTTAGCTTGCTGGTTTTGGTTCGTCCAGGACTCAGCCCTCAGCCCTCAAAAAAAGTGGAGGTCTTATAAATGGCGGTTAAACGCACCAGCATTGAAGTCTTTGTAGAAATTCCGCGTGGTTCGCGCAACAAATACGAGTTTGACAAAGACCGGGGGATTTTCAAACTTGACCGGGTTCTATATAGCTCGGTGCATTATCCCAGCGATTACGGCTATATTTTCGATACTCTGGCCCTCGACGGCGACCCGCTGGATGCGCTGGTGATTATTGACCAACCCACTTTCCCCGGCTGTGTGATAGATGCCCGACCTATCGGGATTCTCGATATGCGCGATGAAAAGGGCCACGATGAGAAATTGATTGCCGTCCCGACCCACGACCCGCGCTATCGCCATATTACCAAGTTGGAACATCTCGGCCCGCATTGGATGCGCGAAATCGAAAATTTCTTTGCGACTTATAAAATGCTGGAAGACAAGTGGTCGGAGTTGTTGGGCTGGAAAGACGAGGCTGCCGCGTGGGATTCGATTGTGGAATGTGAAAAACGCTGGCAGGAATATCTCGAAATGAAGAAGAACCCACCCGCCCCACCGCCGACCCCGCCCACCCGCGAAAGTTTCCAGGCCACCGGCGAAGAAATGGCGACCCTCAAAGCGGCAGTCGTTGAGGAGAAATAGCCGGGTCAATCAGCAAGCTTTCTCAGCAGCCAGGATTTTATGGAACAATTGAACGAAAATCAAATTCATAGTCTGGAAGAACTTCTGGCAATCCTCCGCGAAGGCGATAGCGCCGCCCGCGCTCAGGCGGTCATAAGTCTGGGAGTGTTGGGCGATAAACGGGCATTGGCGGCGCTGGCCCAGGCTTTGCAATATGATGAGGAAGCCTCGGTGCGCTCGTATGCCGCCGATGCCCTGGGCCGCCTCGCCGACCAACAGGCGCTTGAGCCATTAGTCGCGGCCTTGCACGATACCACCGAGTGGGTGCGGGTGCAAGCAGCCCAGGCTCTCGGCAGCCTGGGCGATAGCCGCGCTATTGGGCCACTGGTCGCCGCAATTGTCCAGGATGATTCGATGCCGGTGGGCTTTAGCGCGGTCAATGCTCTGGGATGGCTAGGCGATGCGGCGGCGATTGCTCCGCTTTCAGAGGCGCTACAGCACCCATCGGGCCGAGTGCGCTATCTGGCGGCGGACGGCCTGGGCAAGCTAGGCCATCCGAAGGCGCTAGACGCTCTGATACCGGCCCTTGAGGATACCGATTATACTATCAGGCGGACAGCGGCCCAAAGCCTGGAAACTATTGGCGATAGTCGCGCTCTACCCGCTCTCCGCACCGCCCTTGAACGTGAAAGCGATAATTGGGTTATTGAAGCGCTCGAAAAGGCTATTAGCTCATTTAGATAGAAAGTAAGAAGATGGAATCTTACGATGAGGCAGAATTTGAACAATATGTGCTTGAAATCCACCACTTTGCCCAGGCGATTGAGGGTGAAAGCTGGCCCCGTCAGTTGCAATCCAGCGAGCGATTACTCGAAGCCGCCACCCTGAGCGATGCTGAAATCTTGAACTGCTTTACCGCCTGCAAACGGCTTTGCTACAAATTAAGGGAATTTCTGCTTGACTCCAGTCTGCTTTCGGTTCAAACCTATGTCCAATCTAGCCTGACCGCCAGCGAGGAAAAATTGCTGACTGACTTTCGGCGGTTCAATCACGCCCATAGTCATTATCGGGAATATCAACGGCTGCTTCGCTTACAGGAAATCGCTAACTTGAGTGCCAGTGAATGCCTCCGCTTAGACCTGCTGCTGTCCTATAAATCCGGTATCTTTATCCGCTTTGAAAATCCGACCCAATTCGGGTTGGGCAAAGAATAACGCCTTTTTCGTAAGGGCGTACCGCGGTACGCCCTAATTAGCTAGAAAGTTGCCTCCAAATGTCCTATAACGCGAGTGACTCTAAGAAATCCTCCCTGACCAAATTCCTCAAACAACATATCGGCCTCGTCCCGAACCCGCTTAGTAAGCGCAGCCTGAAGCTGGAGTCGCGGTTGGTCGGAGCGCAGAAATCGGTATCAGTCTGTCCGTATTGTGCCGTCGGGTGCAGCCAGAATGTGTACGTCAAAGACAAACAAATCATCAATATTGAGGGCAACCCCGATAGCCCGGTCAATCGCGGGACGCTTTGTCCTAAAGGTTCGGCGACCTACGGGCTGGTAGTCAATCCCCTGCGCTTGACCAAAGTGAAATACCGCGCCCCTTATTCCGACCATTGGGAGGAAAAACCGCTAGATTGGGCTATGCAGCGGATTGCGGCCTTAGTTAAAAAGACCCGCGACGAAACCTTTGAGGAGAAGAGCCAGCTTTACCCCGATTTGCCGGTCAACCGGACGCGGGCAATAGCCCACCTGGGCGGCGCGACCCTCGACAACGAAGAAAATTACTTGATAATCAAGCTTTTCCGCTCATTGGGGATTGTCTATATCGAAAATCAAGCCCGGATATGACACAGCGCCACCGTACCCGGTCTGGGTACAAGCTTCGGACGGGGTGGCTCGACTACCGCGCCCTGGGATTTGGTCAATAGCAATTGCATTGTCATTCAGGGGTCGAATATGGCGGAATGTCACCCGGTGGCCTACCGCTTTGTGATGGAAGCCCGCGAGAAGGGCGCAAAAGTGATTCATGTTGACCCGCGCTTCACCCGCACCTCGGCCACCGCTAATCTCTATGCCCCGATTCGCAGTGGCGCGGATGTAGTATTTTTAGGCGGCATCATTAATTATGTTCTGCAAAATGACCTGTACTTCAAGGAATACGTCTTGAATTACACCAATGCGTCGTTTTTAGTCAATGAACAGTATCGAAGCGCCGATATAGGCGATGGTCTGTTTAGCGGCTACGACCCATCTGCCAAAAAATATGATAACGCTACCTGGCAATATGACCGGGGCGCGACCCAAACCGCATCCCAGGCTGGCACCCCGCCCGTCGTCCCTTTACGCGATATGACCCTGCAAGACCCGTTGTGCGTCTTGCAAATACTCAAGCAGCATTTCAGCCGCTATACCCCCGAAATGGTAGCGGAGGTCTGCGGTACGCCGCCCGAAACTTTTCTGGAAGTGGCCCGCGCTATGGCTGAAAATAGCGGGCCGGACAAGACCAGCGCCTTTTGCTATGCCGTCGGCTGGACCCAGCACTCCACCGGGGTGCAGATGATTCGGACCGCCGCGATTTTGCAACTGCTCCTAGGGAATATCGGGCGACCCGGCGGCGGAATGCTGGCGCTGCGCGGTCACGCCACGATTCAGGGTTCGACTGATATTCCGACCCTCTATAATATGTTGCCTGGCTATATCAATATGCCGACCGAACAGGCCGAACCGAACACCCTGCAAAAATATCTTGATAGCAATTATGCCCCGACTGGTTGGTGGTACAATCTGCCAAAGTATATGGTCAGCTTCCTGAAAGCCTGGTATGGGCCACACGCCACCCCCGAAAACGACTTCGGCTTTCACTACCTGCCCAAAGTTGGCGGGGATTACAGCTATAACCAGATGTTTATGAATATGCAGGACGGTCTGATTAAAGGGATGTTTGTGATGGGCGAAAATTGCGCGGTGGGCGGCCCCAACGCCCGACTCGAAACCAGCGCCTTGCAAAAGCTGGATTGGTGCGTCGTCCGCGACCTGTATCCGGTTGAGACCAGCGATTTCTGGAAAAGCGAGGTAGACCCTAAAACCGTTAGAACCGAGGTATTCTTGATGCCCGCCGCCGCCGCCGCCGAAAAAGAGGGGTCGTACACCAATACTCAGCGTATGGTGCAATGGCACGACAAAGCGGTAGACCCGCCCGGCGACGCGACCAGCGAAACCCGCTTTATTTACGAGCTAGGGCAGCAACTCAGGGCGCTTTACAAAGATAGCCCTTTGGAGCGTGACCGCCCGATTCAGCAAGTTCAGTGGGATTTGCCGCTTCATCCCGACGGTGAGCCTGACCTCGGCCCGGTAGTCCGCGAAATCAGTGGCTATACCGTAGCCGATCAAAAGCCGGTAGCGAGTTTTACCGATCTGCAAGCCGATGGCTCAACTGCCTGTGGCGCGTGGATTTATTCGGGGATGATGGGCGCGGACGGTCAGAATCGAGCCGCCAGCCGTCAGGCCGACCCGCCGGGAACGCAAATCGGCGACCCGCGTTTTACCAGCCACGCCGGGTGGGGCTTTGCCTGGCCCGCTAACCGCCGGTTGCTCTATAATCGGGCCAGTGCTGACCCTACCGGAAAGCCCTGGGCCGAAAATAAGCGATTGGTCTGGTGGGATGCTCAGGCCGGGAAATGGGTCGGTCACGATGTCCCCGACTTTCCGCCTACCAAAGCCCCCGATACCGCCGCTAATCCCCAGGCTTTCGGGATGGATTATCACAGCGGGGCCGACCCCTTTATGCTGTTGCCGGATGGTCGGGGTCAGCTTTTTGCGCCGACTGGCCTTTTGGATGGGCCGCTTCCGGTGCATTACGAGGCGATAGAGTCGCCGGTAGCGAATCCGCTCCATCCCCAGCAGAGTAATCCCCTGGCGAAAGCGGTTGACCGGCCCGACAATCCGCTAAACCAGCCCCTCGACCCGACTTATCCCTATGTGGTCACGACTTATCGCCTGACCGAGCATCATACCTCCGGGGCAATGAGCCGCTGGCTACCCTGGCTTTCGGAGTTGCAGCCGGAGCTTTTCGCCGAAATTGACCCGGAATTGGCCTCGGCTAAAGGTCTCGAAAACGGAGATTGGGCCACCCTGGTAACCAGTCGGGGCGAACTGGAAATGCGGGTACTGGTCACTGACCGGATGCGCTCTTTGCAGGTCGCGGGTCGGCCCATTCACCAAATCGGCTTGCCCTATCATTGGGGGGTGAAGGGGCTGATTACCGGCGATACGGTCAACTACATGACGGCCCTGACCGCAGAACCAAACGCCAAAATCCACGAGGCCAAGACTTTCACCGCCGGTCTCCATAAAGGCCGTCGGGCCGAGCGTCCTCTCTCCGAGCCGGAAAGTAGCATTGGAGTTATAGTCGGGCGCGGCGGTGAGGCCCAGGCCCTTGCCAAATTGGTCAAGGATGAGGTAAAGTTGGACAAAGAAAATCCATAAGTCCTAAATTTAGTATGAAGGGCAGAGGTATTGCCATGTCGGTCAAAGATATAAGGCCCGCGATAATCACACCTCAGAATGAGGCTGAAGATGAGGAGTTGTTGCCAGAAACTCCGCTCGACCAACTCGATTATTATTGGGATACCCATCCGACAAAGGAAGATTTAATGGCTCAAAGCGACCGTCAAATAAGTTTGCTGACCTATTTGCTGGCCCTTTTGCGCTGGCTATATCGGGAGCGAGATTGGTTCATCGGGGGCGACCTGAATATTTATTTGCAAGTAGACCCCTCCGAAAACAATTATCCAATTGCGCCGGATGTGGCGGTATTCAAGCAGGCGGTTGAAAGCGAAATTCAAACCGGGCGGTTGCGAAGCTGGAAGATGGGACAACCGAACCGCCCGGCCCCCGATGTGGTCTTTGAAATAGCTTCTAAAGATACCTGGCGCGAGGACCTGCAAACCAAACCGGCGCAATATCAGCAGTTAGGGGTAAAAGAGTATTTTGCCTATGACCCAAACAGTCCCCAGTATTGGAAGAATAAATCTACCCGGTTGCGGGGCTGGCGTTATTCGGGCGGTCAGATTGTGGAAATGGATGCCAACGAGCAGGGCTGGTTATGGAGTGCGGAACTGCGAAGCTGGCTCGTACCGGACGGAAAGTATTTGCGGTTATATGACCGCCAGGGTCGGATGCGTTTGAATGAGGCCCAAGAGGAAGCTCTGGGCCGAAAAAATGCCGAAGCCCAAGTGCGCCAGGAACGAGCGGCAAGGCGGTTAGCCGAAGCCGAACTCCGGCGAGAACAGGCGGCACTCCGGCGAGAACAAGCGGCACTCCGACGGGAACAAGCGGCTATGCAAAAGCTTTTGGAAAAGCTTCGCAAAAAGGGAATTGACCCCGATAGCCTGTAATTTTTCGGTTAGTACCATCGTTAGTATGGAGCAATAGAAGCGAATAAAAGCGAAGGAAAAGATGGCAAACGGCTTTTTTACCGATACCTCCCTCTGCATCGGCTGTAAAGCCTGCGAGGTGGCCTGCAAGCAGTGGAATCAGTTGCCCGCCGATGGCTACAAACTGACCGGTAACAGCTATGATAATACGATGGAACTAAGTGCGACCACCTGGCGGCACGTCGCTTTTATCGAGCAGAGCGGGAAAAAAGCTTTGCCGGTTATCCCCCTCAACCCCGCCAAAGTCACCCCTGGTCACGAGCCGATTAGCTATAACGTCGCGGCAGACGGTACGGTCAGTATGGCCGGTTTCAGCGTGGCAGGCCGCGAGGTTGTTACCCAGAACGGCCCGCGCTGGCTGATGATGTCGGATGTCTGCAAACACTGTACCAATGCCGGGTGTCTGCAAGCCTGCCCAACCGGGGCGATTATCCGCAACGAGTTCGGGGCGGTCTACGTCCAGCCCGATATATGCAACGGCTGTGGCTATTGTGTGCCGTCCTGCCCGTTTGGAGTAATTGAATTACACCCCGAAGACGGGCGGGCCTTCAAGTGTACCCTCTGCTACGACCGCCAAAAAGAGGGTCTCGAACCAGCCTGCGCCAAAGCCTGTCCCACCGACTCGATAATCTTCGGCGAACTGGATGACCTGAAAATGAAAGCCCGCCAGCGCGTCGCCGATTTGCAGCAGCGCGGCTTGCCCGAAGCTCGGCTCTACGGGGTGGACGAAAATACCGCCGTCGGCGACCTCAACGCCTTTTTCCTATTGCTGGACGAACCAGCGGTCTATGGTCTGCCGGTAAACCCCCCCGTGCCCCAGGACACGGTAGGGCGCAGTTACCTTGCCAGCCTCGCTACTGCCGTCGTATTATCCGCCGTCGCCGCTATATCTTTATGGCGCAAACGCGCTACCTGACTTTGACCCCTGGCAACCCCAGCTTGCGAAATTTTTAACTAATGGTATAATGCACTAGAACCCAACAGGCTCATTTTTAACTCAAGGTTTGGAGTGCTTTAGCACCTTA
>JBBRSG010000019.1:0-58789 GCA_038245615.1 Chloroflexia bacterium
TATTGTAGGGTTAGCACCGGGAATTGCAAACTAGCCATTTCGACCACCGGGGCGGGTGGCGCTTTGCCCTGGGGCGCAATCCCCTGGGCCGGTTTCAGCCCTTTGAGATCTACCCGTCCGTAGCCGTTGGCGAAATCTGGCCCGGCGGGAGTTAAATCCACCGTGGCTTCTTTGAGCAGGGCTTCCAGTTGGTCGGCGCTCAGGTTGGGGTTGGCGCTCTTCAAAATTACTGCAATTCCAGCGGCTTCCGGGCAAGCCGCGCTCGTACCGCCAAAAGTCTCGCGGCCTTCCTCTTCGTAGGCCCGGCTGCTGACCTCGGTTGGGGCGGAAATTTCGGGCTTGAAGCGTCCGTCGGGGAGCGGCCCTTGACTGCTATAGTAAATCCACTTGTCTTCAGCCCAGTTGATTGCGCCTACTGCCACCGCGCCTTTGCTGGAAGCAGGCCGGGCTATTGCCATCTGGGGTACGATAAACTGAAAAACTACGTTGCGTCCGAACAGGTGCAACCGGAAAGGTTTGGTATAAGCCGGAGTGCCGGGTTTTTGCCGGATACGGATATAATAAAGCTGTTTAGCTTCGAGGGTTAGTGGCACGACCTCAATCGGCGAGCGGGTAGACTGAAAATCCTGGCTGCTGCCGCCCTTGACCGGGTTGCCGTTGCGGTCTACTACAAACAAATCCAGGTCGTTTACCTGAGTTTTGCTCAAGCCCCATTGCTCCCAGTTGAGGCTAAAATAGGTCTTGACCGGGGTCGCGCTGGTATTACCGACGGCTAGTTGGGTGACACCCGGCGCGAATTGATGAAAGCCATCGGCATCGGGGCTGAAAAACTGGGTGTAGTGCGACGCGCCTTCGTTGCCCGCCGAAAACAGGAACAGCACATTTTTCTCTTTGCGAATACGCTCGATGTAGACTTCAATCGGGGATGTGCCGTCCCCGGCGTGCAGGTGGTCGCCCACCGAGGCTGAGATTATGCTCACGTTTTTTTCCAGCAAATATTCAATTGCGGCTTTGTACTGAGCATCCGTCCCGTCTACCGCCGTTACAAAAATCTGGGCTTCCGGGGCTAAGGAATAAATTATTTCGGTAACAGCCGTACCATGAATATTGCTTTGGACTAGCGGTTGCTCGCCGAAATCCTCGCCAAAGTCCTTAACTTCCAGATTAGCGGGCAGAGTTTTGCCCAAAAATTTCTCATAAAAACGGTAGCCGACATCAATCACCCCGATGCGGACTCCCTGTCCTCTGAACCCAGCGGCCTGCCACTGGTCAGCCCCCATCAGCTTGACCCCTTCGTTCTGGCTGGTCTGGTAGACCTGTTCCAGGGCGGCTTCGGTCTGGGGCATTTGTTCCAGTTCCAGCGGTTCGCCGCCAATCAAAAGATTAATCGCTTTCACCCCCTGAAAAGCCGCCAGGTCACTCAAAAAGTTCTCTTTATTAGTCGCAGCATATTTGACAAAGGCGCTGACCGGGACTGTCACCCGCAATTTAGCCGTCCCTTCCAGATTAGAAGCGTTGCGGACGATGCCACCCATCCCCTTGATTTTGTCGGTGACAGGCTTCTCCTGGCTAGGGCTGTCCAGTTCCAGCTCAAAGATTACTTCGTCCTTGCTATTAATCGCCCGCACATCGCGGGCGTACTGAATCGCGGTCTTGAGGCGCTCTTCGTCGCTGCCCTGGGCGGTCTGGTAGGTCAGCAGAATACTTAGCAGCACCGAACTGACCTTGAAATTGGCCTGGGCGGTGGGGGTGGGCGGAGTGTCGGTTGGGTTCGGCCCACACCCTCCCAATACCAGCGTTCCCATTATTACCGAAATAATAAGGGCTGAGAAAAGAGGTTTACGACTTTTGGTGATGCCTGTTTTCTTCGATGGCATTGCGAACCTTTCGATTTAGGGTTTTCCCTCAAATTACGGTTTATGGTTTGCGATTTACAATTGATATGCTTGATACGTTTGAAAGTAGGCAACTATCTTAACACAAACTGTTGGCCTATTCACATTCCTATTATACAAAGAATTTGGCTGAATTTGGCTAAAATATTATGGAAATATCTGGTAATTTAATCGTGGGTATGAGAATGACTATGGGCTTTCCCATCATTGGAATGAGTATGAGGTTGTCCAACATACGGATGATGGGCATCAATTATCGAGCGCCGTTCCGGGCCGGGAACGGCAAGGTGCGCTTCCAGCCAACCGATTACTTGCTCTAAACCATCGCCGTTTTTGAGGTTACTGAAGACAAAAGGCCGCTCGCCCCGCATTCGCCGCGAGTCCCGCTCCATTACCTCCAAAGAAGCCCCAATATAAGGCGCGAGGTCTATTTTGTTGATAAGTAGCAAATCGGAGCGGGTAATACCCGGCCCGCCTTTGCGCGGAATTTTGTCACCCCCGGCTACATCAATCACGTAAATCGAAACATCCACCAGTTCCGGGCTAAACGCCGCCGCCAGATTATCGCCGCCGCTTTCTACAAAAATGAGTTCCAGCCCTGGCAAACTCTCTTCCAGGTCGGCAATGGCCTCCAAATTCATGGAAGCATCTTCCCGGATAGCGGCGTGGGGACAGCCGCCGGTTTCGACCCCGCGCACTCGTTCCAGGGGCAACGTTCCCTGGCGCAACAAAAATTCCGCATCTTCTTTGGTATATATATCGTTGGTTACTACCGCTAAATTATATTTAGGCCAGAGCCGTTTGCTCAGGCAATCTACCAGGGCGGTTTTGCCGCTACCGACTGGCCCGGCAATCCCGACTCTAAAGGCTCGCACAAAACTTTCGTCCGACATTTATTATCCTTTTCTTCCGACTTAAAAATCCTCAGAAAATCTCCCGCCAAAGATTTACAGATAATGAAAGTTAAAACAAGAAATAACGTTGGGCCATCGGTAAAACTTCGGCTGGTTCGCAGGTCAGCAATTCGCCGTCGGCCCGTACCTCGTAGGTTTCCGGGTCAACCTCGATTATAGGAGTAGCCGAATTGTGAATCATATCGGCTTTGCCAATGTTCCGGCAATTTTCTACCGCTACCGCGGTCTTTTTCAAACCAAGTTTTTGGGGTATTTCGGCTTCCAGAGCCGCTTTCGAGACGAAGGTAAGGCTGGTAGCCGCCGTTGCCCCGCCAAACGCGCCAAACATCGGGCGGTAAAGAACCGGCTGAGGGGTTGGGATAGAAGCGTTGGCATCGCCCATCACGCTCCAGGCAATAAAGCCCCCCTTCACCACCATTTCCGGTTTCACCCCGAAAAGGGCTGGTCGCCACAGCACCAGGTCGGCCAGTCTCCCCGGCTCGATTGAGCCAATTTGGGCCGTCATTCCGTGCGCGATAGCCGGATTTACAGTGTACTTGGCGAGGTAACGTTTGACCCGAAAATTATCATTGCGGGCCGAGTCTGCCGAAAGAGGGCCGCGCTGCACTTTCATTTTGTGGGCGGTTTGCCAGGTGCGGGTCACGACCTCTCCGACCCGGCCCATCGCCTGCGAATCGCTACTTATCATGCTGAATACCCCTATATCGTGCAGAATATCCTCGGCGGCAATTGTTTCAGGCCGAATCCGGCTCTCGGCAAAAGCCACATCCTCCGGCACCTGGGGATTGAGGTGGTGGCAGACCATCAGCATATCGAGATGTTCGGCGATAGTATTAACGGTATAGGGTCGGGTCGGGTTGGTGGAAGAGGGCAGAATATTTGGATACGAAGCAATCCTGATAATATCAGGCGCATGCCCGCCCCCCGCTCCCTCGGTGTGATAGGTATGGATTGTCCGACCTCCGATAGCGGCAATCGTATCTTCTACAAAACCCATTTCGTTAATAGTATCGGTATGAATCGCGACCTGGACATCATACTCGTCGCCTACTTTCAGACAGGCATCAATCGCCGCCGGGGTAGTTCCCCAATCTTCGTGCAGTTTGAGGCCAAACGCGCCCGCCCGGATTTGCTCGACCAAAGGTTGGGTTGTTCCGGCGTTACCCTTGCCCAAAAAGCCGAAGTTGATCGGCCAGGCTTCGGCGGCCTGAAGCATCCGGGCCAGATTCCACGGGCCGGGAGTACAGGTAGTAGCATTTGTGCCGGTAGCCGGGCCAGTTCCGCCGCCTAGCATGGTAGTAACCCCGCTGCTAATAGCCTCGTAAATCTGCTGAGGGGCGATAAAGTGAATATGGCTATCAATTGCGCCCGCGGTGACAATTAGATTCTCGGCAGAAATAACTTCCGTACCTGCGCCGACCACCAGTTCCGGGTCAACCCCGGCCATGGTATCCGGGTTTCCGGCTTTGCCTACTTTTACAATCCGGCCCGCTTTAACTCCGATGTCGGCCTTGACAATGCCCCAGTGGTCAATTATCAAGGCATTAGTAATAACCAGGTCCAGCGCCCCGTCGCTATTAGTAGCCCGGCTGCTTTGGCCCATGCCGTCCCGGATGACTTTGCCCCCGCCAAAGGTAATTTCGTCGCCGTAGACCGTAAAATCTTTTTCGACTTCAATAATCAGTTCGGTATCGGCGAGGCGCACCCGGTCGCCGGTGGTCGGGCCGTACAAGTCGGCATAGGTGCGGCGTGGTATTTTCAAGCTCATCTTTAAAGTTTCCTGTTCTGTAACTCCCAAAATAATCTTAAATGAAAGGTTGGCTTATAACCCCTGGTTTTTTGCCAGCGCCGCAGCTTTCAGGGTAGCATCGTCCAATGCGCCATCTACCAACCCCCGATGACCGTACATTATCCGCGCTCCGCCGAACTCGACCAAAGCCACTTCTTTTTCCTCGCCCGGCTCGAAGCGGACGGCTGTCCCCGCCGCAATATTCAGGTGCATGCCATAGGCCACCACCCGCTCGAAATCGAGCGCCCGGTTCACCTCGAAGAAATGAGCATGGCTACCGACCTGAATTGGGCGGTCTCCGGTATGCCGAACCAGCAGGGTCGCAGTTTTGCGCCCAGCATTGGCTTCTATCGCGCCGCTGGCTTCATCCAGCAAATATTCACCTGGTTTCATTTTTTTGAGAATCTCGCTTTCTATTTGGACTAGCGAATCGGGTCGTGGACGGTGACAAGTTTTGTGCCATCGGGGAAGGTAGCCTCGACCTGAACCTCATGAATCATTTCGGCGATGCCTTCCATCACATCTTCTTGTTGCAGAATAGTTGCGCCCCAGGTCATTATTTCGGCGACGCTTTTGCCATCACGGGCCGCTTCCATTATCTCTGCCGCCAAAATAGCGATAGCTTCCGGGTAATTGAGCTTCAAGCCGCGAGCCTGCCTTTTTCGAGCCAGTTCCGCCGCCACAAAAATCAAAAGTTTTTCTTGCTCGCGTGGAGTCAGATGCAAAGCTTAACCTCCTAATAAATCTTGCGAGGCGGCCTGGCCTCCTGCCCATAGAGCGCCAGTTTTGCCGCTTTCCAAAAAGCCAACAAGCCGGGGGGGATCTCGCGGCCTTTTACACATAGCGCCCGGACTATCAGCCCATGCGCCGATAGGGTTGAAACTCCCCAAAGGCTTTCGCCGGGCCGACTTAACTCTTGGGCGATGGCACCTAGTTCGCTTTCCAGGTTCTGCCAGGACTTAGCTTCCAGCCCGACCCGGCAGATATAAAAATTGGAAAAGTAGCGGTAAACCCCCAGCCGGGCCAGAGAACTCAAGGGACGCAGGTGCGGTTCTAGCCGGATACGTTCCAGGGCCAACGGATTACTCCCGGCGAATATATCCAGTTGCGACTGAAAAAGCTCGTACTCGAAAAGTTCGCCTTTGGCTTCTCGGCCCGGTGCGACAGTCTCCCACCAAAACAGCCCTGCCCCTGGCCCTAACTCAATCCGGGTTTGCTGGCGAAAACGCGACCCGGCGAAGGGAATCAGAGGTTCGGCCAAAAACTCCAAGCGCCCGCCTTCCGCGACCCTGACTTCGGTAAGCTGAGTAGCGGTAACTGGTTCGCCTCGGCTGCGATAAAGGCGGGTGGCGCTAGTGGCGGTTAGCTGAGCTTGCGCTCGTGGAGCAATCTCGACTTTCAAGCTCAGTTGGTCGCCTCCCAATACTCCGCCTGAAAGATTGTGCAGGTGAACCAGCGAACTACCGTCCTCGATGGGAAAAGCCCGCACTACTCGCAGGGGTGGTTGCTGTTCATGCAGCTTGAAAGCGGTTTGCCCCGTCGCCCGGTTATATTCAAAGCCCAGGTGCAGTTTCCCGCTAACCGGGGGTAAGGCCGCCCGTTCTTTCAGGCTATTGTCCAGGGTGATAAATTGACATCCTTCCGCGCCCCTAAGCTTTTCTGTATTAGCCTCATTCTGACTAATTTAACTAATAAACAGCCGGGTAGAGAGGGATGGGTGACGCATCGCCGCCAATTCTACCAGTGGCACGAAACAGCTCAAGGTGTCGTCGTCATAGCGATAAAGTTTGCGCTGTTCCATTAGCTCTACCAGCACCGGCTTCAAGTTCCACAAAATCCGACTGGCCTGGCTCTGCCCCAGCGCCATCAGGCGCTGACAGGCGGAGATTAGCCCGGTTAAAGCTTGTTGCAAGTAGGCCAGGGAGGTAGCTTCTTCGCCGAGCTTGAGGACTCCCCCTACCAGGCCAAAAGCGGTACAATGGTGAAGCTCGACTTCAGCTTGCCGGGCGGTTTGCTGGGCCACAATAAGCAGCGGCCATTCTTCCAGACCAAGCACTAGCTGAATAAACCGTCGTCCCAACGCGGCACTCGCGGCCCGACTTTCGCGGGCCGGTTTCAGGGCGCTCAAGCGTTGATTCAACCTTACCCATTCCGGCTCGAAAGCTAAATCGGGCCTGGCTTCCGCTCCTAACCGATAGGCCGTTTGACAGTAAACACTTTCCAGCAGTCCACTTTCGCGCAAATAGTCTTGAAGAAAGGCCTCAAGTCGCTCGACCTTTAGCTCTTCTTCTACCGCCAGAGTCTCCAAACCGAAGGAATGGGCGGCAGTTCCGATAGGCAAAGCACTATCGGCTAGTTGCAAAAGCCGCAACTGGCGCAAATAATCCAGGGCAGGAGTCATGGCTTTTTGACCTGTCGCTAAATTCGGGTTTTTTATTTATTTCTCTCTATTTATTTTAACTAGGGCAGTTGGTTCCTTATGATTAAGGCCTATGTTATATTAGAAACCGGGCGATGTCAATCGGGCAAACTTGGAGCTGAGGCCGAAGCAAGCGGCGGTAAAATAACCAACTCTAACCCCGCCAGCAAATCCTGGTTTTCTAGCTCAAGCGCGACCTGACCGCCTTCCAAGCGGAAGTTAGCCCAGGGTATTCGACCTGTCCCCCAATCGGCGAGGGCCAAAAGCGGTACTCGCAAGGGAACTCGAACCGGGTTAAGCAGGAGTTTACCGGCTACCCGATCCAGCCGCATCCCCGCCAGCGCGTTTAGCAGACCCAGGCTGGTAATGCCGCGTGGGTAATAGTGGAGATGGTTATTGCCATAGGTATCCACAAAGCACCCGCCCCGCCCCTGGCTGTTCTCGAATTGTTCAAAGGCCCAGTAACGCTCAGTCAGGTCGCCCAGGTCTTCGCCCAGATAACCCGCAATCAGGTCCCGATGCAAGTTTTGGGAGACCCAGATATTGCTTTGGTCGGTGCTGGAATGGGTACAGCCGTACTCGGTCAGGGAGTGGTTCAGGCTGGCCTTTAAGTCCTGCCGATAACGGGCGTAATCACCGGGCGGCAGATTAGCGCCCGCCGTCGGGTCAGTCGCCAGCAAATAAAGCAGGCCATTACTGGTATAGAGCGAGTAGGCGTTCCACCCGACCAGTTCGCCCGGCGGCAAAGGTCGCCCGCTCCAGGGGTCGGTCAAACCCTCGGTGGTGCGGTCCAGGGTCACGGCGTAGTGGTCGCCCAGCCAGGCTTGCTGGTCGAGGGTCTGATTTATCCGCGCAATATGGCTCTGGCAAGCTTGCCGCAATTCGGTGTACTCCTGGGCATCTTCCAATAGTTTAAGGGCGGCAAAGCAGGCAGAGAGGGCTTTAACCGCCAGATAGGTTTGCTCCCGCCCAAACTGCACCGCCGGGGACGCATCATCAATCGTGTTGGCAGTCCCTCGGTTAGGCCAGCCGTTGCCGGTGGTATCGCTATCTAGCACAAAGCGGGTCAGTTTGGCGACTACTTCGCGATTGGCCTGGCGCACCTCGGCCCGTCCGCCCCAGCGCCACAGGGCGTAGACCAGCAGCACAAAATTACAGTTTTCCTCGACCTCCATGTGATGTCCGTAAACCTGGCGGTTAGCGCCCAACAGCCCGCCCACATCATGACTGAGCCAGACCCCGCGCTCGTCCTGATGTAGATAGCCGCGCCACTGCTCAAGGGTCTTTTCGAGCAGTTCAGGCCATAAGAGCAAGTAAATCCAGGCCAGGTTATATTCCACGTCTACGGTTGAGTGAAAAACGCAATTGCCTTCCCAGACGCTAAACCAGTCCTTAGCTAGGGGATTAGGGCCAGTTGGCGGGACGGCCCACCAGGTGTTTGCCAGATAGCTCTGGAAAGTAAAGGCGATAAAATCGGTCTTGGATTTGCCTAGCGAAGAACCCAACAGAGTATCATCAAAGCGGGCGGTCTTGGCCTTGATATTTTGAGCTTGCTGGACGGCGTACTGACAGACCCCTGCCAGGTCGGGCCAAAGTTGGGTGTATTTGAAGTGGTAAGGCTGCTCTTTAATTTCCAGTACTGGCCCGTCCAGATAAGTCGCCAGTAATAACCCAAAGCTGCTACCGCTCTTTAACGCTCCTTTCGCGCCTAAAGTGAGGCTGTTTTCCCCTAATTCTGCACTTGGGGTAACTTCGGGCGACCAGCTATATAAGGCCAAAGCCAGCGGGCCATCAAAGATTTGCCGGGAAAGCTGGTCAGGGGGTTGGGACGGCCCCCAATGCCCGGCAACTTCGCTATAGCGGGCCTTTACGACTCCGGCGTATGGCAGGTTAGGAAGATTAGCCCCTGGCAAGTCCGCCTTTTCAATCTCCACTTGAATTGCCTTATCCGCTGGGCTTAAACCCGCCAGAAACTCCACCGCCCCGGCCTGCGAAACTCGGTCAAGGGTGACATCCAGATAAAAGAATGGCGCGAGCGATACCGACTCATCCTGGGGATAAAAAGGGGCGGTAAACTTGAAAGTCGCCCCTAAATTCAGCTGCCGGTCTCTGGCCCGAAAAGTCAGGCTGGTCGCGGTCAGTTCCATCTCGATTTCGGGGAAAACCTGGGCCGGGTCGTTCCGGGTGGTTTCGCCCGCAAATGGCAAAAGGCGGACGGCTTCGCCCACCTTAAACCCCAGACTTAGTTGCCAGGGCAAATCGTAGTGCTTACCTAACGGCGACATCCGCACCTGATGTTGGCGCGGTAGAAAGTGCAGGCTAAAACGCGAACCAAAACAGCCCAGGATGGTTTCCATAACTTGCATGGCGGCTTATCTCCTCACTTTTTCTAAAATCTAAAATCTAAAATCTAAAATCTAAAATCTAAAATCTAAAATTGGGGGACGGGGGTCAGGGGACGGGGGAAATTCAGGACTGAGGACTGAGGACTGAGTTTCCAATCGCAAAGCGCGGCCTCGCCCGCGGCGGGGGGAGATCGTAAATTTCCCGACCCCGCCCTACATTAGGCACAGTTGAGGATATTTTCGCATCAAATAAAAGAAATTGCAATGGCATTGTATATATGGCATAGTATATAATGTAGCCAGAGTAAGTATTCAATCAAAATCTGATTGTAAAGGAGTGCTTTATGCTTCGACTGACCGAATATCTTTATATCGTCACTAATGACCAGATATTAAATGGTGAGCCGATAATCAAAAACACTCGAACCCCAGTGCGGGCTATTGTGGAAATGTGGCGGCAAGGCCTAGCCCCTGAAACCATTCCGGTCTATTTGCCTCATTTGAGTTTGGCCCAAGTATTTAACGCTTTGAGCTATTATAGTGATCATCAACCTGAAATCAATGGGTTTATTGAGCGCAACCGTATCCCCGACGAGTTGATAGACCCTTTGGTAAGATAATAATGGACAAGCTGTTCATAGAGCTTTATGTGGATGAAGATGTAAATGTAATAATAGCCGATTTGGTAAAAGCGCGAGGTTTTACTGCTGTTACCACTCGTGAGGCCGGAATGCTCCAAAAAAGTGATACTGAGCAATTGATTTATGCAAATAGCCAGCAGAAAGCTTTCCTTACCCACAACCGCACTGATTTTGAAAAATTAGCCCAAGAATATGTAACGAAGGGCCAAACTCATTCTGGTATTATATTAGCAACCCGCCGCCCTGTCTATGAATTAGCCCGAAAATTGCTATTACTGCTTAATCAGGTAACAGCTGATGAGATACAAAATCAAGTGCGTTACATCTAATTTGAAGTGGTTGTGCTAATCGTGTACAAAGAGGTTTTTTATATACGAGTGCGGGCTAGGTCTACGATTTGCTTGAGGTCTTGGGGAGCGAGGAGCAGAGCAAAGCCGGTCAATGCTCCGACCATGCGGTTTGCCAGAAAGCTCTGGGCGAGTTGCTGCTGGGTCCAGTCGGGGGCGAGGGTCAGGGCCGCCACCATAAAAACGCCGAGCGCCAGCACTCCCTGGACAAAGCCAATCGCTGCCCCAATCACGTGGTCGAGCCACCCCAAAAATAATAGCCCTACAAAAAAATAAAGCAGCGAAGCCACTACACTCGACAGGATACTGACGATTACCACTACTGCTAGAAATGCCAAACCCTGGGCCACCGCCGGATTATCGGTAAAACCCACCGCCTTTGCCAGCCCCGGATTAAGCAACCCTGCCAGCCAGATACCGGCTATCAAGCCGCCCAACGCGATTAGCTGCCGAATAATCCCCCAGGCCGCCGCGACCAGAGTAAACGAGATGATAATACCAATTACGATGATGTCTAATAAACTCATTTTACTTTATTCACAGGAGTATCAAATTAACCACTACTCTAATTATAACGCCGTCGGGCGCGGGAAGTTTCGTTGGTGGGAGTCGGGGGTCAGGAGTCGGGGGACGGGGAGAGGAGGCGTGAGCTTTATAGGGGCAAGGTCGTAAATTGGGGGCTGGAGTTCGAGCGCACCGGGGCTAGTATACGAAGCCCCAATCTAGCCTATTCACCCGAATATTGCTAACTCTCAATCCTGAATTTCTTCCGTCTTCCGTCTTTTCTTTCCCCCTATTCCCTACTCTTTTGCCAGCCGTTATTAACCGCATCTTCTTCGGTGCAGAACCAGCGTTCCCCCTGCTCCGGCTCGATAACGACACTATCATAGTAATTCTGGATTTTGATATGGTAACGTTTGAGGGGTGGGGTATCGAGGGTAATGTTGCCTTTTATATTACATTGGGCGGTCTGGTAGGTGAGTTGTCCAATCCGGCTCAATTCGGGCGGACTGAGCTTGCTATAATCTACGGTAGGCGTGAGCAACCCTGCTTCCCGCAAAGCCCGGAAAGTCTGGTAGTTGCTAATGGCAGTCAGGTTGAAGCTGGCGGTCAGCCTGAAGTTAAGTTCTTCCGGGCCGGGTGTGCTATTAGCCAACCCGACTTTTTCAGAATTGCCCTGGGCCGTAGCAACCAGGGCTACCGTCAGGATGCCCAGCCCGGTAACTGCCAGCAAACCCATTGCGATTAGCAACTGTAACCGTGAAATCCGGCCCTTGTTAAACACTTTAACTCACCACAAATGTATATTTTTAAGAAGCCAGCTTTTTTAGTTGCATCAGTTCAGGGTCTAACTCAACCCTTTCAGAAAGTGGAATAATCAGATTGAGATTAGCTAGGTGCAGACGACTGCTATTAGCCAAAAAATTCATGCGACGGCGCACGGTTTGGGCTACGTCTTCCTCGTGGGGGCGGGCCGCAATAACCGCCTGGCTGATTTCCTCGCTGTAAGCGTCAATCACCCGCAAAAGCACGTTTGGCTCGTAACCAGCCCGCAGCCGGGTTTCAAATATTTTGTCCAGCACAACGGCGACAGGACTAAAAGTGCCGGTTTTTATCGAGATATGAATTGCTTGCGTCACCGGAATGGTGCGTTGTTTTACCTGTTGCGCCGAAAGGTGGTTATAACTTCCATACTTACTGTCGGTAGTCAGGCGATAGGCTACCCGGTCAGCAATATCATCTATTACGATGGCAAATATATTGGCAAGTTCTTCATTTGAAATAACCATTCTGATATCCCTTTCTACCAATTCATAAGCCGATATTAGTACAATCTTTGAGGACGAATTTAAGACGTTATTAATAACCTATAATGATTATAGCGCAACATACATTACGAAACTATTACAAACTGTCTTGAATTGGTAAAAATGGTGTAAATAGTTTTAATGGTTCGAGCGGCGGCGTTTTTCTTCAACTACCAAATCGGCGTTATTCACTCGATTGGTGGCTTGCTCGTAGTGGCGCATCGCCAGATTGACATAAAGCGCATCTACCACGCTAAGATGAGCAATCCGACTCGCCATGGCCTGACTGCGGAAGATAGCTTCGCGGGCGGCGGTAGTCAGCTTGATGTCGGCATATTGCAGGACTGCCCCTCGGTTATTGCTGGTCAGACAAATTGTAGTCGCACCCTGTTCTTTGGCTTTGCTGAGAGCGAATATCACCTCCTCGGTGCGCCCGGAATGGCTAATAGCGAAGGCGACCTGCCCTGGCCCTAGTTGCGAAGAAACAATCGCTTGCATATAAGGGTCATTGACAATATTCACCGGCAATCCCAGCCGCAAAAACCGATAATAGGCATCCAGCGCCGTCGAAGCCGAGCTACCCACCCCATAAAGTTCGATTCGGCTGGCCTGGTCGAGGGCCGCAATTGCCCGCTCCATCTCCGCCCCGTCCAGCACTTCCAGCGAGTCGGCAATCGCTTGAAGGTCGCTTTGAAAGACTTTGCGGGTGATACCCATGACATCATCGCCTTTGGCGACATCATCATGCCCGATTTCCACCGAACCCCGCACCTCTGCCGCCAGCGCCAGCTTGAATTCCTTGTAGCCGGTGTAGCCCAGCGCTCGGCAGAAACGGACAATGGTCGCTTCACTGGCTTTGGCATTAGTCGCCAGCTCTTGCACCGAACAGGGAATCACATTTTGGGGATTAGCCAGGATATAAGCCGCAATTTTGCGCTCGGCGGGAAAGAGATTATTGTGGGCTAAGGCCGATTCAATCCGGGCCAGACAACTGCTCAGGTGAATCCGACCTTCGCTATTCAATCTGGAAACGGGCAGCTTCAGACTCAGTTCGGAGTGGGCTTCTTCGGTTGGCTCTATAATATTCATGGCGGTTCAGCCTGTGCTTTCTTTACGGTTTAGCTATATTCGGCAGTTTAGCAGATGTGAAACAATTGTCAAGCAAATCACGCTTTTGATGAAAAAATATTTTGTGATGAATAAATGTTACAGGTTCTTATCATAAAGGGAAAATCAAAGTAATTTAACGCCAAATTCGCAATTAACTTGTATAATATAGGTATAAATAATTGGACAGATTGGGTAAATCGTATTTTGGTATACCGTGCTTGATGTTTGAGGTGATAAGAATTTACTATGTTGAATGCTGAGAATCTTCCGCTACCTCAAAGCTCTGATACTTCGTCCTGGTCATTTACTCCTGAAACCGACCCCTCGGCGGACGACGAATTAGAGCGCCTGAAAATTTTGTACCGATACAGATTGCTGGATACTCCACCCGAAGCCCGCTTTGACCAATTAACCGCATTGGCGGCCCAGATTTTTGAGGTGCCGGTGGCTTTGATAACCCTTGTAGATAGAAACCGTATCTGGATTAAATCCGGCTTTGGGGTGGATTTGACCCAAATTCAGCGTGAACCAGGTTTATGCGCTACTACTATTCTTCAACATGAAGTTTATTGTATTCCCGATACTTTGCTTGACCCGGCCTCTCAAAATCACTATTTGGTAACTGGCGATATGAAGGTGCGGTTTTATGCCGGAATAGCTTTGCGGGTTCAGCAGGGCTATGCCGTAGGTACGCTGGCCTTGCTGGATACCAAGCCGCGTCCGGCTTTAACCGTCACCCAGCAAAAGCTGTTACAAAGCCTGGCCCAAATAGTAGTAGGCCAGTTTGAAAAGCAACTGGAAGTTATCGAAAGCGAAAACCTCTTCCGCATTATGGCCGATAGTAGCCCGGCTCTGGTCTGGCTCACATCCTCCCATGCCCAGGCGCACTCTTATAATCAAACCTATTATAACTTTATCGGCTATAACCGCGTCGGTGAAGAGCAGATAAACTGGGAAACCTATGTCCACCCCTCTGACCATGAACTTTGCCGACAGGTCTACTTTGAGGCTAAAAAAAATCATCAGCCAGTCGAATTTGAATATCGGCTCAAACGGGCCGATGGCGAATATCGCCATGTCCTGGGAAAAATAACTCCATATTTACGGGCAGACGGCAGTTTTGGCGGGTGCATAGGTTCGGGGATGGACATTACCGAATACAAACAGAGCCAGCAGGCCATTCAACGCAAAATCCAGGATAATTTGCGGACAATTTATGATAACGATAAAACTGGCTTTGTGCTGGTAGATACCGAAGGGCGCGTTCTGAATTTTAGCGAACTGGGAGCGCGTTTTGCCATTAAAATTATGGGAAAAGAACTTTATGATGGCGCTCTTTTCCGCGATTACGTAGGCCCGGAGTATTACGAAACTTATGAGGCTAATTTTGCCAAAGCTTTGCGCGGTGAGGCGATTTCTGTAGACCGCAAATATAGTGGCCTGGATAGGGAGGGTTTTTGGATGCGGGGAGGCTATAATCCAATTATCAGCGATAAGGGCGAAATTAACGGGGTAGTCTTGACCCTCATGGACATCACCGAACAAAAGCAAGCTGAGGAAGCGTTGGCCCGCAGCGAACAGCATTTTCGCACTCTGGTATCTAATATCCCTGGCGCGGTTTTTTCTACGACTGTCGCTGAGGATGGTTTCTGGGTACAATATGTCAGTGACTATATCGAAGAAATAACCGGTTATTCCGCCCAGGCTTTTGTAAACCGCGAGGTTGACCAGATAACGATGACCTATGCCGAGGACATTCCCCTGGTGGCTAAGACGGTGCTTGAGGCCATAAATAAAAACCAACCTTTTGTAGTGGAATATCGCATTTCGCATGCCGATGGCAGCTTGCGCTGGCTTCAATCCAAGGGTCAGCCCGTTCCGGTTGCACCGGGTGAGCCGATGCGAATAGAGGGGGTACTCCTGGATGTAACCGAAAAGCATCTTTTGACCGAGGAATTGCTCAAATCCCGTAAGCTGGAAGCCCTGGGACTGGCAGCGGGCGGGATTGCCCACGACTATAATAATTTGCTGGCGGTAATTACCGGTAATCTGGACCTCTTAAAAATTGTGGTTGGCGACAAAGCCGAATACCGCGAATATTTGGATGATATATCCCAAGCCGCCTGGCGTGCCTCGAACTTGTCGCAGCAATTACTTACCTTTGCCAGAGGGGGTGCGCCGGTCAAACAGGCTGTTCAATTATCTGAAATATTGCCGGATATAATTCGGCGAGGACTTGGTGATTTTAGCACTGAGTATCATACCGAGTTTGACCCGGAGTTATGGTCAGTAGAGGTGGATAACGACCAATTCAGGCTGGTCATTCAGCACGTTTTGGAGAATTCGGCCCAGGCCATGGTCGGGAGCGGTAAGGTTGAGATAAAGATTCAGAATACAGTGGTAACTCAAGACTCCATTCCAGCCCTGTCGGAGGGCGAATATGTGCTATTAGTGGTGCGCGATTACGGGCCAGGGATTGCTGCCGAAAATTTACCAAGAATCTTCGACCCCTATTTTACCACCAAAACCGGGGCAACTGGGCTAGGCTTGGCGGTGGTATATTCGGTAATAAAGCGCCATGGTGGCTATATTCGTGGTTACAATGCCCCGGAAGGTGGGGCAATTTTCGAGCTTTATTTACCCAGAGCTATAGATATTCCGGCCCCCAAAATTAAAGAGGTAAAACCGATTGCTACCCGTACCTGCCGGATTCTGGTGATGGATGATGAAGCGCAAGTACGCGAGCTAAACCGCAAAATTTTGGAAAATTTCGGTCATAAAGTGACATTAGCCAGCGATGGACAAGAGGTGCTTACCCTGTATCAGGCTGCTTTGCTCGAAGGTCAGCCTTTCGAGGTGGTTATTCTGGATTTGACGGTACAGAACGGGATGGGGGGTAAAGATACGCTTTTCCATCTGAAAGAGCTAGACCCGCAAGTTCGGGCGATTGTCCTGAGTGGCTATTCGGAAGACCCGGTGCTATCGGACTACCAGCTTTATGGCTTCAAAGGCAAAATCACCAAGCCTTATAGAATTAAAGACCTGCAAAACATGGTGCAGCAGGTTCTGGACTAGACCGGATTTAGGCTACTTTGCCGATATTGCTGACGCAAATGGTTAATAGATTGAATAGTGCCGTCCTGGTCGGTATACCACCAATGTTCCCAGCCATTGCAGGCCGGTAGCCCCCCCAGTTTCGCGCCCAAGCCGTGAATTGAACCCTCAAGCTCACCGCACTTGAGCGAACTGTCGGCCCGTACTATCGCCACTGGAACCGAAGGCTGTCCATCCAGCCCGGTTAATATCTGGTTTTCGCGTCCGGGTCGGGCGTAATAAAGCCGAGTGCCAGGGGCAATCCAGCCCTGTTCCAGTAGGGTGGCAAAAGCGATACGCGGTTCGGTGCGTTTATTGCGGTCAGGGAATACTTCTTCCTCGAACATTACCGGCATAATCTCCGCGATGCGCTGCTGGGCTGCCGCAACATATTCCAGATTGCGCTCGATACCGAGCCAGTGGCGATGCAGCTTTTTGGCAACTGCCCCGGTTGTTCCCGTCCCAAAAAACGGGTCTAGCACCACTTCGCCCGGATTAGAGCTGGAAAGCAGGACGCGATAGAGCAGGGCTTCCGGTTTCTGGGTGGGATGGGCTTTTTGCCCATTGATTTTTAGCCGCTCGTGACCGGTGCAGAGCGCAATTTCCCAATCGCTCCGCATCTGCTTTTCGTCGTTCAATTGCTTCATCTGGCGATAATTAAAAGTATATTTCTTCTGCTGTTTACTCTTTTTGCACCATAGCAGAGTTTCGTGCGCGTTGGTAAAGCGCACTCCCCGAAAGTTGGGCATCGGGTTGGTTTTAGTCCACACGATGTCATTGAGCGTCCAAAAGCCCAAATCCATCATAATTGCCCCGACCCGGTATATATTGTGGTAGCTGCCGATGACCCAGATTGTGCCGGTATCTTTGAGCAAGCGGCGACATTCGGTCAGCCAGCGCCGGGTAAAATTATCATAATCGGCAAAGCTATCGAAGCGGTCCCAATCATCGTTTACCGCATCTACCAATGACATATTAGGCCGCCGGAGTTCGTTTTGAAGCTGGAGATTATAGGGCGGGTCGGCAAAAATCAGGTCTACACTTTTTTCAGGTAGTCGGGCCATCACTTCAATACAATCACCCGGCAAGATTGTATCCAGGGGTAAAGTTGGATAAGTACCGGGCGGGGTGGCATGGGCAAGCATCTTCTCTTGGCTTTCTTAATTTAACCGCTTTATCAAAATGGTGGCGACCACGCCATGACAGTGTGAGATAGTCCCTACCGCGACCCGCGCTTCGGGTCGAAACTCGTCCAGGCTGAGGGCCAGAGCGACGGTTCGCTCTCGCGCTTCCAATAAGCGCAGGGCCGGGATTGTGCCAATACCGTGCATGTAGTGGTGGCACTTGAAAGTTTCGATGGCGCTGTAGCGGCCCGGCGGCGGCACATCCAGCAAACTGGTAGCTGAGGTTGCGCTCTGACCATTGGACAATTTGGCTTCGGACAGGGCCGCAGCCGCGCTGACCGAAGGCGCTAAAGGCTGTCCGGCGACCAGACCGCGCAAGTCGGTATCCAAATCCCAATCGCGCACTCCTTTGACGGCGGGGCAAATCCTCGGTTCAATACAGGAAGATGGACAAGTCCACCCGGCCCGACTCAAAAAATGATTGCCGTTTTTGGGGTCTATATATTCATAAGGGGTCTGTAACTTATAGCCGAAGCCTTCTCGTTCCAGGCTAATATTGGAATAACCCTGACTTTGGAGATAGTCGGCACTCGAAAGCCGCAGCCAGTCATAATATAGATGTGGGGCGTAGGGTGGCGGTACCAACTGGACGGTTTCGCCATCGCGGGTCGGGTCGAACTGGGCGGGGTCGGCATAGAATTTTTGCAGATATTCGTGCCAGTCGCTTTGCACAAACTGGAAATTAACTTTGTCGCCATGCGCAGCTTTGGCAGGAGGGTCGGCGTTGCGGTCTACCAGCACCAACTCAGTATCGGCGGGCAATTTGCCCTTTTGGATAGCCTTATAAAGCTGTCCGCTATGGTAGATGCCATAGCACCCGCCGCCAATTACGATAAATTTCATTTGAAGTTTAAAACCTTCCTGTGCGCGGTAATCCAAGAGCCGGAAAAGAGTCTTATGTATAGTTAATTATACACAATTTTCTAAAAATAGACAGCTTTGCGCGGGCGATTTTTACCAAATTCAGCTTGACATTCGGGGGCAAAAGGCTTATAATTGCCAATCGCAGTCCAGATTACGGCCTTATTTCGCTGGATAAACTTGAGGACTTTGGCAGAGGGTGACAACCCTCGCTTTTCATGTTAAGGCGGGCCGCCCCGCTGTAATCGGGCCTGAGACCAGAAATCGAGTTGCCTTTTGAGGTAGCCTCGCTATACTACGAGATTTATCATAAAATACCGGCTCTTTTTAGACCGGGCAGGAGGAACGCAAGTGTTTGCGGTAGTAGAAACAGGGAGCAAACAGTACAAAGTCGAGACCGGGCAGCTACTCAAAGTAGACCGTCTCAAAGGTGAGGTCAATGACGTTGTAAATCTGGAAAAAGTCCTGATGCTTTCCGATGATAGTGGGGTCAAGATTGGCACTCCGGTGGTCGAGGGTGCGACGGTCCGGGCCACCATCGTAGACCAGACCAAAGGCAAGAAAATTGAGGTCTTCAAATTTAAGTCCAAAAAGCGCTATCGCCGCCATATCGGTCATCGCTCGCATTTGACGGTTTTGAAGATTGAGGAAATCCTGCCGGGCTAGTTTTGGCGGTTAGTTGGAACGGTCAGACGCAGGAAGTAAGAAAGGAGCAAACCTATGGCTCATAAAAAAGGGGTAGGTAGCTCGCGCAACGGACGCGATAGCAAACCCAAGATGCTGGGGGTCAAGCGTTTTGAAGGCCAGGTAGTCCGAAGTGGACATATTTTGGTTCGGCAGCGCGGCACCCAGTTTAAGCCCGGCCTGAATGTGGGCCTGGGCCGCGACCACACCATTTTTGCTACGGCAGATGGCATTGTGAAATTTGAATGGGATAGCAAGGACAAAAAGCGCATCAGCGTTTACCCGGTCGCTACCGCGGCCCCGGTTGCTGCTGCCGCCTCGGATGACCTTGTTTGACGAAAGATTTATGAGGTAATTAAAGCAATGAAACCGGGAATTCATCCACGCTATTCGACTGTGACCGTGACTTGTGCTACCTGTGCTACAACCTGGCAGACCCGCTCGACCAAGAAAGGCAACATTAGGACCGATTTATGTTCTAACTGTCATCCTTTCTATACTGGCGAACAGCGAATTATAGACACTGCCGGGCAGGTTGACCGCTTTATGCGGCGTATGCAACTGGCCCAGGAAGCCAAAGCTAAAAAACCGGGCGCAGAAGCCCCCGTTACGGCTGACCAAGAATAGTAAATTAGTATTTTAGAATCCGGGCTGCATCGCAGCCCGGATTTTAGTGTAAAATACTTTCGACTTAACGGCGAAAATCTGAAATCGAAGGTCGAAAATCTAAAATCGAAGGTCGAAGGTTAAAAGATTCAGTCCCACGATTTCAGATTTCAGATTTTAGATTTCCGAAAAGGAGCTTTGAGTGGTGATAAGAGAGAATAACAGTCTGCCCGAAAATTTACGCGCTCGGACCCGTGACGAGCAGGGCGGTTGGATGGAAGTAATTTGCGGCAGTATGTTTAGTGGCAAAACCGAAGAACTCATTCGGCGGCTCAAGAGGGCGGTCATTGCCCGGCAGATGGTTCAGGTTTTCAAGCCTAGCCTGGATGACCGCTATGATGCGGTGCAAGTGGCCTCGCACAGTGGCACTTATTTTGGGGCCGTCCCGGTGCAAGGGGTAGACGAAATGCGGGCGCAAATCCGGCCCGAAGCCGAAGTGGTGGCGATAGACGAGGCCCAGTTCTTTGAGGCCGATTTGGTCGAGTTCTGCCGCGAACTGGCGGACCGGGGCTGCCGGGTGATTGTGGCAGGGCTAGACCAGGATTTCCGGGGCGAACCCTTTGGCCCGATGCCGCAACTCATGGCCGAAGCCGAGCAGGTGGACAAGCTGCAAGCGATTTGTCTGGTCTGTGGCGCACCCGCCAGCCGTACCCAGCGCCTTATAAACGGCGTACCCGCCAGCTATGATGACCCGATTATTCTGGTCGGCGCAACCGAAAACTACGAGGCCCGCTGCCGTAAGCATCACAAAGTCCCCAAGTAGCTGTCAGCTCTGAGCGTCGAGGTATTTTATGAATTTATCCCCGACCTTCCGTATCGCCTTCGATGCCCGCTATATTCAAGACCATTTTCCGGGCATTGGGCGTTACGCTTTTAATTTGCTGGAAGCTTTGGCAACCTTACCGGACGGCCCACATCTAACCCTATTTTATAATCCCAATTTGCCGGATAGTCGCTATGATGTGCCAGGGCTGGCCTTGCGCTTTCCTGAGCGGGTACAGCTTTATTCAACCGGGGTAAGACCGTTTTCGCCGAGCGAGCAATGGGGTTTGTTTGGGGCGGCGCGGCGTGGTAATTTCAACCTGTGGCACGCTCCTTATTATCTCCGGCCTTATATTCTGTCCTTGCCAAGTGTCCTTACGGCTTACGATGTAACTAGCGCCCGACTGCCTGAGCTATTGCCCTCCCGT
Organism: Chloroflexia bacterium; assembly: GCA_038245615.1. Classification (GTDB taxonomy): domain Bacteria; phylum Chloroflexota; class Chloroflexia; order Chloroheliales; family Chloroheliaceae; genus 54-19. The sequence goes on from JBBRSG010000019.1 coordinate 20,947, forward strand.
AAAGCGCGGCTGGCATTTGCGGCAACTACCCGGCTGGCCTTTCTTAGTTCTCGGCGGATAATTGCTATTTCGCAAGCGGCAGCCCGCGATATTGAGCAGCTTTACGGTGTAAACCCGGCGAAAATCCGAGTCGTGCCGTTGGGGGTATCGGCTGAATTTGGCCCTTTGAGCCGGATTGAACAGGTCGAGGCGCGGGCCACTCTGAACTTGCCCGAAAGATATTTGCTGTATGTCGGGATTAACAAGCCCCACAAAAATTTACCCCGCCTTCTGGAGGCCTATAAAAGCTATCGAGAGCGCACTAATGATGACCTTCCCCTGATTTTGGCAGGCCGCGAAGACCCGCGCTATGCCGTCGCATTGCGCCAAAAAGTCGTTCAGTTGGGTTTAAGTTCTCAGGTTCGGTTCTGGGGTGATGTCACCGAAGCGGATTTACCCCGGCTTTATGGCTGTGCCAGCTTATTTGTCTTTCCCAGCTTGCAGGAGGGTTTCGGTTTGCCGGTGCTAGAGGCGATGGCCTGCGGTGCGCCGGTAATCTGCGCTGATAATTCGGCCCTGCCGGAAGTGGCGGGCGAGGCCGCCCTGTATTTCGTGGCTAAGGATGTCACGGGAATGGCAGCGGCTATCGAACAGGGGTTAGCTCAAGCGGCGACCTTGCGCGAAAAGAGCTTGCACCGCGCCCAAAAATTCACCTGGCAGCGCACTGCCGAACTAACGCTTGAAGTTTATAGGGAAGTCTTAAAAAGGGAAAAAGAATAGCCCGCGATTGCGGGCTATTTGTCAGGTAAACAATTGTCGGAATAGGTCTAATATAATTTCAGGTGGCGCGGCGCTCAACCGACTGCCTGACCACTCGCGACTGAACCCCGATTTAGGCGCTCTCCTCCAACGTGTGATTCTTTTGGTCGCTGAAGTTGATTTCGCCTCGGTTCGGGCCTTGCAAAATTGGTCGCGCCCGCCCTTCGATAACGTCGGCATTCACAATACATTTGCGGACATTCTCCATCGAGGGGATTTCGTACATCACATCCAGTAATGACTCTTCGATGGTAGTCCGCAACCCACGAGCGCCGGTCTTGTGGGTCAAGGCTTTTTCGGCGGTGGCTTCCAGGGCATCGTCGGTAAAGACTAACTCTACTTTGTCGGCCATCAGGAATTTTTGGTACTGCTTAATAATCGCATTTTTCGGCTCGGTCAGGATGCGAATCAGGGCCGACTTGTCGAGTTGTTCCAGATTGACCCGTACCGGCAAGCGCCCGATAAATTCGGGAATGAGGCCGTATTTTAGCAGGTCGTCGGGGTCTACCCGTGAAAGCATAATGGCTTTATCTTTTTGGGGCTTGGCATCGGCGGTTTTCTCCGGGTGCTTAAAGCCAATCGAGCGTTGCCCGACCCGCTCCCCAACAATCTGGTCAAGGCCTTCAAATGCGCCGCCGCAGATAAAGAGAATGTTGGTGGTGTCAATCTGGACGAAATCCTGATGGGGATGCTTGCGTCCGCCCTGGGGTGGAACATTCGCCATCGTACCTTCGATAATTTTCAGGAGGGCTTGCTGCACGCCTTCGCCCGAAACATCACGGGTAATCGAGGGGTTATCGCTCTTGCGGGCAATTTTATCAATTTCGTCAATATAGATGATACCCTTTTCGGCGCGGGCTATATCGTGGTCGGCGGCTTGAATCAGACGCAGCAGGATGTTTTCGACATCCTCTCCGACATAACCGGCCTCAGTCAGGGCGGTAGCATCGGCAATCGAGAATGGCACATCCAGGATTTTGGCGAGGGTTTGGGCCAGCAAGGTTTTACCACTGCCGGTTGGCCCAATCAGCAAAATATTGCTCTTTTGTAGCTCCACCTCATCGTTTTGCAAGTTCATGCTAATCCGCTTATAGTGGTTGTACACCGCGACTGAAAGGGTTTTCTTGGCCCGGTCTTGCCCAATCACATACTGGTTCAACATTTCTACGATGCGTTTGGGAGAAGGCACTCGCCCTAGATTCAGATCGGTCTTAGGGCCGCTCATTTCCTCGTCAATAATTTCGCGGCACAGGTCTACACACTCATCACAAATATAGACTGCCCCCGGCCCGGCGATAAGGCGGCGTACATCTTCCTGTCCTTTGCCACAAAACGAGCAGCGATACTGAACCCGGCTGCCCCTGGTGTTAGCCATTGTACTAAGTCTCCTTGAAATCCCCATCCTGGCTTTGATAACCAACCAGATAGGTTATCGCTATAATATCAAGAGTTGACCACCTGGTGTCCGAGAGGTAAGCTGATAACTCCCCCAATTGCGGTGATTTACTCGCTGTCGGTTTGCATGTCTGAGAGTTATTATAGCACAAAGCGCAAGGCTTCAACCCGCTTTATCGCTTAAATTTTGTCCACAAAAAATAAATATCTCGGCTGTAAATTATCAGCAGGCTAAGGGCGGCGGGCAAGGCCAACCGATTATAACGGGCGGCAGTCCGAACTTGCCCACGAGCCAAAGCGGAAAAGGCCCGCGTCATGCCACAGGCCGGACAGCGATGCCAGGTCACGCGCCGATATATACAGAGGGTTGGCCCGGTTTCCAGGCGGTGCGGCCCAACTAAACCCAAACCGCCTACGAGAACGCTCAAAGCAATCAAGCGTCCTCGCGGAGTCGAAAGGCCAACTATTTCCGGCCACAGCCTAACGGCGGAGAGCCAGGCCATTTACGTCGGGTAATTTGTTGGTTGCAATCAGGATGATGTCAATGATAGACCAGATACCGCAGCCGCCCAAAGTAATCAGCTTGACGATACCCAGACCGGTATAGCCTAGATAAAAGCGGTCTACGCCTAGACCACCGAGGAAGATAGATAACAGCAAGGCCGTCATAAATTCCTTATCGGAAACTCCATAGCCCGGAACAGCGCCATAACCGGGGACTGGAGCGCCGTAACCCGGAGGAGGTGCGCCATAGCCTTGCTGCGGTGCGCCATAATGGGGTGGAGCGCCGTAGCCTGGAGGTGGTGCGCCATAACCGGGGGGTGGGCCGCCCATCGGCTGTTCGGGATTACCGCCGGGGGGTGGCCCCCACCCGCCCTGGTTAGGGTTTTGATCATTCATGTTGGTTTAGCTCCCTTCTGTAAATAGAAAAACTGGCAAGTGATGTTGTATTACTATAATTTGGTTTTCAGTATAGCATAAGGGTAAAGCTTGTCAAACCCTTTTAAGGCCAGTGGGCCGGGTCAATATCAAACCGGCTCTCTGGGTCGTACTCAATATCTTTCATCTTGAGGGTGGGCATCCGGGTGGCGTGGGTTGTGAGATGGGCGTTAATATAGTCGCCCATTTGGTGCAGAAATTTACGAAAGGTCAGCCAGATTTGCTCTAGCTGGGTGTGAAAACTATTGCTGGTAAATTTCTTGACGGTTCTCAAATAGAGGTTGACCGACTGAACAATCTGGCTGCGGCGCTGCTCGACTGCTTCAGGGGTCAGGGGATGCTGTTCATCCACATTGACATAATAACGCTGGATAAAAATCAGCAGATAATGTTGCAGAAAAAGCACCTCGTCGGGGTCTTCGATGTACTCAATCAGGACATCCAGCACATTGCCATAGCGCAACTGCAAAATTTTCTGCTCGTCCAATTGTTCATACAGCGTGCCGCGCAGTTCAGCCTGCGCCCGGCTCATCATCTCATCAATAATTGCAGTATGATTGCGCTTGAGTTCTTCTGCCAGTGCGCTCACTTCGGCCTCCTTTGGGCGGGGTTGTCCGGCTGGTAAAGATTAGCGGGGTAACAGTTCATAGGCTAGTTTGCAGCTTCTTTAAGGCTGGACTGACGGGCAATCCCGGTCTTAACCTTTTCGACCAGAGCGGCCATCCGCAAAGGTTTTTCCAAATACTCGTCGGCCTGGGCGCGGTCACTGTGCGATTTTAGCTCCTCGCTGCCTACCCCGCTGATTATCACGATAAAAAGCTCCTGTTTGGCCTGTCGAATCCGCTCACACACGGTGATACCGTCCAGCTTAGGCATCATAAAATCCAGGATAGCGGCCTGGGGGCGATTAGTTTCAATCATATTCAGGGCAGTCTCGCCATCGTTGGCGCTAAATACTTCGTTGCCTTTCGAGCGAAACAAAATACTTAAAAGATTTAATATGTCTGGCTCATCATCCGCAATAACGATTTTGGGTTTAGTGCTGATCATAATTTTTTTAACACTCCTTAGCCTGATGGAGGCTGGGCTTCTACAGCGAAACCAGTCTGAAGTCGGATAACTGTACCGTTTATCCCTTGCTCTCTGACATAATATCAGATTTTCATGTATCATACCATAAAATAAACGAAAAAAACTAGCCTTTTCAGCCAGCCTTTTTCTGGTACTATTGGGGTCAGACATATCCATATCTGCCTCAGTCATTTCCCGTCAATTCTCATCCCTAACCGGTCGGCGGTTTGGCGGCGGGATACAGACCGGGCATCAGCTCGCGGCGCATTTCCTGGGGTTTGATGGTAAAGTTTTCGATTAGCTCAATAATAGTGTGCATATCGTTAGAGGGGATAATTACAAATAGCTCACTGGGTTTGAGGCTGTTATGAATCCGTCCGCCGCCATCGCCAATCGTAAAAAGGCTGCGTTTGCGATAATACGGCAAGGCATAGAGCGAGGCACAGACCGACCAGCCCAGTTCGCCGAGCGGGAAATCGCCGCCCCGAGTCATGGCAGCCCCGGCAATCATCATGGCCCGTTGCGGGTCGCAGATGACCACCATCTGATGCACCGGCACGCCCTCCGGCACTTCGTTGAGCGGAGCGGATGCGATGGTGTTATAGAGGCCCATCGGCAGATTAGGAGTGGAAGCCTTGTTAAAGCGGGCGCTCTCTTCGGTAAACATCCCCTGAGCCATCGTCAAATAGCGTCCACCGCTAATCATTTCGTTGCCGGGGTGCATCCCGATATGATACTGCCCAACCAGACAAGCATCGTTGCCCTGGGTGACATAGACGTGCTTGCCCGCCGCGCCTTCTTTAATAAGGGCGCAGGCCGGGGCGGTCAGGGCTTCGTATCCGGGGGGTGGCCCATCGGCGCTATAGGTAATCGCTACCGGGCGCTTTTCGACCTTCATTTTGTTGACGATAATATCGTGCAGATAGTTCAAATCCACCTTGCTGCGGTCAACTGGCTCTAGCGGGCTGCCCTGTGCGCCGCTATCGGGCTGGGCTTCCAGAGAATTTAGGTTCATTTTATGCTCCTGATAATTAGGCTCAGAGAATCAGAGAAATTGAGTAAATCAATCTTAATATTTGCGGCCCACCAGGGCTGTAGCAAACACTACCCTTTAAGAGGGGAAAGAGTTTTGAGTTTTGAGTAAATGCCAACCAGTCAATTGTATTTTTTCCGTCTTCCGTCTTCTGTCTTCCTTGCTCAGTCCTGCTCTTCCCTGACCCGATTGGCTCTGCAATCTTTGGAAATCTGTGGTAAAATTTGGAAAATAGCCATCTAGTAAACAATTTATATCAACTACCGATAAGGAAAAGCCATAATGTCTACTTCGATGCCCCAAATTAGTGAGGAAGAATTACGGGCCAGTATTTTAAGTTTTTTGGACGAGTCGAAATTCGCCATGCTGGTCACGAGCGGCGGGGATGGCTTTCCGATGGGCCGGATTATGGGCTTTTTGCACGACGACTTCACTATCTGGATGACTACTACCCAGGATTCCCTTAAGCTAAAGCAACTGCGCCGCGATAACAAAGTTACGGTGCTTTGGAAAGAGCCAACTCCCCAGTTTTTCCAGTTTCTAACCCTCAAAGGCCACCTGGAAATTCTGGAAGACCCGGAAACAGTTAAATGGAACTATGACCGCTATTGCGAGAAATATCCAATGATGCGGCATAATGCTGAAAGCGCCGAGCAGATGGCCCGTCGGGTAGCTCTCAAGATTACCCCGGTTTACTTGCGGGCCGAAGGGTTTGGGGTGCGACCTCCGGCGATTTTGCGTTCTTTTTAGCCCGCCGCCTCTTTTTTTAATCTTTTTGCAAGGAACACCGTTCTATCTGACGGAACCTGTCATAGGAGGAATTTGCGGTGAGTGATAGCTCAAATACCAGCCCGCAGAGCGGCAAGCCGGTACGTAAACCGCGCCCAGTCTATCTGGATGACCCGCGCTATGACCGGCTGCTCAATGCCGTGGTCGAGCTAACCGCCCAGCTATATATCAGCCGGGACCGGGCGAAGGCGCTGGAGAAATTGCTGATTACCAAAGGGGTGCTGACTTCGGATGAACTGGATAATTTCAGGGGAGATACCGAATTGGAAGCCGAGCTTGACCGCGAGCGGGAGGAGCTAGTGGCGGCGGTTATTACCAAAAACCTGTTTGAATTTGAGGTCTAGCTGATGGCAATCGTGAGCGAAGCCGCCCCCGGTTTTCGGCGCAAGGGACAAGCCGGGCCTATTTTGCTGGGTCTTTTCGTCCGGTTGCTCGAACTGCTGCTGGTGCTGCTTGGTATCTCGACCTTGCTTTTCTTTTTGATTAGGCTGACCGGCGACCCGGCGGCAGTCGCGGCGGGCGATAATGCCAGCGCCGCAACGGTGGCCCAGGTGAGGCGGGCTTTGAAGCTCGACCAACCGCTATTAACTCAATATCTCGATTTTATCGGGGGGGCGGTGCGCTTTGATTTTGGCAATTCGTTCCGTAGCCAGATTCCGGCGATGGAGTTGGTGGTCGAAAAAATTCCGCCGACCTTGATTCTGGCGCTTACTTCGCTGGCGACCTCGCTTTTGATTGCTTTCCCACTGGGGACGTTAGCGGCGGTCAATCGGGGCAAGTTACTGGATCGTTTTATCAGCTTTTATTGTGGACTGGCGGTGGCAGTACCGGGCTTCTTTTTGGGACTACTTTTGATTATAATCTTTGCGGTGAACCTGCATTGGCTTCCCGCCGTCGGCGACGAAGGGCCACGCCACCTGATTCTACCGGCGGCGGTTTTGTCAGTAGCCTTTAGCGCCTTCTTTATCCGCCTCATCCGCAGCAGTTTGCTGGATGTGCTGGGCCAGGACTACATCAGAACCGCTCGGTCAAAGGGATTGGCAAACCGGGCCGTCCTGATGCGCCATGCTCTGCGAAACAGCTTGTTACCAGTTGTAACCGCGATTGGCTTGAATATGTCGCAGGTGTTGGGTGGGTCGGTCATCGTTGAAAACGTTTTTAGTCGCCCCGGTATGGGGACGCTTTTAATCGAGTCAGTCCAAGCCCGCGATTATCCGGTGGCCCAGGCCACTGTTTTTGTGATCGCGCTCTTTGTTTTCGCCGTCAGCTTCTTGATAGATTTTGTCTACCAGTTCATTGACCCACGCTTGAGGAAGTAGGGAGCAGAGGGCGGGGGTTGGGGGAATTTACGATTTACCCCCAAAGGGGGCGAGGCCGCGATTTACGATTGGGCAACTCAAAACTCGAAAATTTGCTATTAACCACTGACCGCTTTTCAGAAAGGATTTTGATGCCGGAACTATCTACGATTCTGCTTTTTATGATTGCGGGATTGGGGTTACTGGTAATCCCCGGCCCGGCAGTCTTGTATATCGTAGCGCGGAGTGTCCACCAGGGGCGACGGGCTGGCTTAATCTCGGCGCTGGGAGTAGGATTGGGCGCAATGGGCCATGTGGTAGCCGCCACTATCGGACTTTCGGCCCTGATTGCATCCTCGGCCCTGGCTTTTTCGATAGTGAAATATGCCGGGGCTGCTTATCTTATCTATCTTGGGATTCGCACTTTGCTGGGCCGGGACGAACATAACACAAATACGACCCTTGCCCCACGAAAAATGGGTTCAATCTTCTATCAGGGTTTTCTGGTAGAACTACTGAATCCTAAAACCGCCCTCTTCTTTCTGGCCTTTCTACCCCAATTTATAGACCCGGCTAAGGGCGCAGTCGTGTGGCAAACCCTATTTTTGGGATGTCTTTTTGTAGGCTTGGGGATTTGCAGTGATGGCTTTTACGCTCTTATCTCTGGTACAGCGGGCAATTTGCTCAAGGGTAGTGTTCGTTTCTTGCAAGTGCAGCGTTACGTCACCGGTAGCATTTATATCGGGCTTGGGCTGACTACCGGCCTGACCGGTTCGGATAGAAAATAAACGAAAAGCTAATTTCAGCCTCTTCTAAAAATCCTTGCGTCTAGGTGACACATTTGATACACTTGAAACCTGGAAGGTAATTAGCGATATGCACACGGCGAGTGAATGAGAAAGCGATAGGTAGGTTAAAATGTCCTATGTTATAGAACAAGATTCAAGCCAACTTCCAACTATTGATTTTCTTGAAGAAATATTCACCTTTAGAGAAAAGCCCCTGGTTGTCCAGCTTCTTCAAGAGAATTTATCGCTTATTAGTTTGCTCCTGGAAAGTGCCGCAGAAATAGCGAAATATTTCCCAGATGAAAAGCTAATTCTAGGTGTTTTTGAGGATATAGAGGCAATAACCCCGCCATTCTACCATCTTCTTATACTTATCCCTACTAAATACACTCCTAAAGAAACCCTTAGCAAACTTAATCAGCTTGATGATTGGTGGATAGATAATTTAAATCGCGCTGACGGCAAGCTCTCCATAAATGTGGAGTTTAAATAAATTGAGTTTTGAGCCTATTCATTATTTATATTTGGTGCAAGAACTTGCTGAGAGAACTCCCCCAATCCCAGTTAGTAAAGATGCTAAATTGAGGTCAGCTATTAGCCGTGCATATTACGCTACCTATTTAGAAGCCCGTAGGTTTTTAGAAGAAAACACTAATTTTAGACGAACCCGCACTGGCGACGATCATGGGTCAGTTAAAGAGCAATTTAAAAGAGAGCATGACGGAAAATGGAAAAGGGTAGGTAATAATTTGGATAGGCTTGGTTATAACCGAAACCTAGCCGATTATAATGACCCAATCCCAGGTTTAGAAAATTTAGCTTTATTAGCTATTGAAATGGCCCAAAACACCCTGAATTTAATAGGTGAAATTGAGAGAAATAGAAAAACGAAGCGAGGGTAAGGGCTTATCTTGGTAACTTGGCCCGCCCATCTGTAAATACCACTTTAATGACCTGTAGGAATAAAAAGGGAGGATAATATAGTGTCTATATTCAAACCCGAAGAGCGCAAGGTGTTTGAAGACCCTAATTTTATTGTTGTTAGTACGCTAGGCAAAGATGGCACTCCTCGCAGTACGACTATCTGGGTGGACATTGAGGGCGACGATATTTTGATTAATGGCTATCGCAGCCGGGGCTGGATCGCCAATTTGCGGCGCAATCCGGCTATCGCTATGTGTATCTTTGATTTGAAAGACCCCTATTTCCAGGTAAATATTACCGGGGAAGCCGTCGAGTTTATTGACGATGGCGCGGAAGACCATATAGATAAACTGGCCCGCAAATATACCGGGGCAGACTACAAAATGCACCGCCCCGAAGACCCTCGCCAACTAGCCCGTATCCGGGTTAAAACCGTCCATAGCCGCCTATCCTATGCGGTGAAGAAATAGGAGACGAGAACGGGGGTCAGGGGTCGGGGGAAATTTAGGACTGAGGACTGAGTTTTTAATCGTAAATCGTAAATCCACTCCGTCTTGCATTTTCCCCGACCCTGACCCTCGTTCTCGCTCCTACTTGCTCATCTTTTCCAAAATCTGTTGTTGCTGGGCTAAAATCTGGTCGAGTTGGGCCTGAAGATGTTTGCGGCTCATATTATCTTTGGGGATGACAGAAATATTGCCATCAGTCTCCAGAATACACAGGTGGACATCGTTAAAGTCCTCCAGACCTTGTTTGCGAATGGTCTGTTTTAGCTCATCCTCCTCGACATCCTCGCGCTTCAAGGCGGCCTTATCTACCTTGCCATCCCGAATCAGTTCGATTTCTTTGCCTTCAAACCAGCCTTTTAGCCACTTGTTGCGGGTAATTATTTGGTCGGTGACATTATTTGTCACCAAGAGGGTTATTGCCCCGATAAGACCGCCGACCAACGAATTATCCTCGCCGATAATCGCGTTTTGAACCGTATTTGATAATAAGAGAATAACTACCAAATCACCGATGCTGAGTTGGGCCAACTCGCGGCGACCAAATACTCGCAAGGCTATAATCAGGAAAAAAAAGACTATAATCGGACGGACAATTTTTTCTACTACCGAAACCCCCGGCACCAGGAGATTTTGCCAGATTTGGCTCATATCCATATAGATAACCGCCTTTCCAAAAGTATTAACTTACCAGGTTTCATAGCTTTAACGCTTCAAGCTAGTTTCGAGCGAAAGTCTTGAGTTGACTTTTATACACCTATACACCTCATTTTACCCTAAGCTCGGATTGTAATATAATCTCATGGATTAATATAAAAAGATAAGGGGAAGCATTGTAATATTACCAGGACTTTCGTTTGGGATAATTTGCTGATTTGAAGATAACAAGGCTAAACTCCAAAACCAGGCTTGGTTATATTATGAAGAAGTTACGCAGTAACTTCTTCATAATATAACTTTTCCGAGGTGAAGGCGATTTGTCAGCGAAAGTCCTGATTACTAAAGTTATCAAGCGAGAATTCTAAAAATCAGAAAGATAGGGAAGAATGCGAATAGCCCTGGATGCGATGGGCGGGGATGATGCCCCGATTTCGCCAGTCGCTGGCGCGGTGATGGCAGCCCGCGAAAACCCGGAATTGGAGATTTTGCTGGTCGGACGCAAAGAGGCGGTGCAGGCTGAATTAAACAAGCACGACCTTTCGGGTGGTCTGGAAAGCCGCTTGCCCCTGATACAGGCCAGCGAAGTAATTGAGATGGACGAACACCCGGCCCAGGCGGTTCGCCGCAAGAAAGACGCTTCAGTGGTGGTTGGCCTGAATCTGCTCAAGAAGGGTGAAGCCGATGCTTTTGTGTCGGCGGGACATAGCGGGGCAACCATGGCCTATGCCACTCTGAGTGCGCCGGGTCGGATTCGAGGAGTGGAGCGGCCCGCTTTGGCGACGGTCTTTCCAGCCAAGACCGGGCCGATTTTGCTACTGGATGTCGGCGCGAATACCGAGGTCAAGCCGGAGTATCTGGTGCAGTTTGCTCAGATGGGAGCAGTCTATGCCCAAAAGGTGTTGGGTAAAGCTAATCCGCGCATTGGCCTTTTGAGCAATGGCGAGGAAGATAATAAAGGCAATCAGCTTACGATTAGCACTTTCCCGCTCCTCAAGGCCGCGCCCGGCCTCAATTTTGGTGGTAATGTCGAGGGCAAGGATATGCTTGAGGGCGACTTTGATGTGGTTGTCACCGACGGCTTTACCGGTAATGTGGTTCTCAAGACTACCGAGGGGGTCGCCTCGATGATACTCAAAATTATCCGAGAGGAGCTGACTGGCAGTCTCCTCAACAAGCTGTTTGCGCTGGGTCTGAAATCGGCCTTTGGCAAGGTGCGAAAGCGGATGGACTACGAGCGTTACGGCGGTGCGCCCCTGCTGGGGGTAAACGGAATTGTCATCATCACGCATGGGCGGATGAAGCCGGAGGGCATGAAAAACGCGATTCGGGTGGCGGGCGAAACTTTCAAGAATGGCACAACCGAAGGGATTCGGGCGCTCTTTGCCAAAGTTCCGGCTATCGAAAAAGAGGCAAAAGATAAAGATGAGCAACCCGCCGATAGCGACCAACAGCCTGCCGTGAGCTAGTTTAACCCTAATTGTTAGCCGGGCTGGGGCGATTGGTCGCCTGGGCCAACCAAGCTTCGGCCTGGGCTACTGCCGGATTATGCGGTTCAAGCTGGCGGGCCTCAAACTATTTTCCAGGGATTGGCTCTAACGTAGCATAATTCAGCTTGTCAGTTTGCTTGCGGCGATAGCGCACCGGCAGATTTAGATGTCCGGTGCGGTCCTGGTCGTCCGGTTGCATTACCCGAATATTGGTGGTGCTATAATCGTCAGGCCCTATCTGGACACTAAAAACCACTCGTCCGACAAACACGGTGTCACGGTGCTGAACCTTATAGGCGACCCCCTTCTTGATTTCGGTATTGTTGACCGTCACCCCGTTGGTGCTGCCTAAATCCATGACCGTAATTTCACCGCTCTTGCTATCGAATTTAACGACGGCGTGATAGCGCGAAACCGCGACTTCTTCCAATACAACATCGTTATCGGGGTTGCGCCCCAGCGAGGTCTGCCCATTCTTTAATTTATAGCGATTGCCGATAACGTTGCCGCGTTGGGCAATCAAATAGCCTTTTGGCATAATGGTGTCCTTTTTAGTTTGAAATATTTAACGCCGAAACAAAGTTTGGTTTAGTAATTTTAAAAACTATCCTGTCAGTCCTGTATATCCCGGTGAAATTTACCCCGTCCTCTTTAGAAAAGCGGCGCGAAAGGTGAGCCAGACTAGGGTCGCCGTCGGCAAGAGTGAGATAAGGACGGATGGCACACCTTCCTCGAAGGCTACTACCAGGGTAATTCCCGCCGCCAGCAAGAAAAGCAGACAGCTCAGAATAAATAAAGCGATTGGTCGGGGACGACGAGGCAGGGTGAAGGCCAGCCCCAACCCGACCACCAGTAGCCCGAAAAATATTCCGAACAGGCTGGAAGTGAACAAAATCCAAAGAATCGCCGCCAGCGCTACCGGCCCATAAAAAATGGTGGCGGGAATCGCCAATAGCCAGTCGCTCCATCCCATATTTGGCCCGGTGGTTTGTTCCGCTCCGGCTTTGCGTCCGCCCAGGTTGCCAAAAAGCTTTTCGAGATAACTTTTGGGGGGCGGCTCGGCGATAATAGCGCTAATTGCCGGGTGGCTATCGCTTGCCGTTACCATAAGGCCACCCGATAGCCCCAACCCCAAAACGGTCAATATCAGAAACGTGTGGTATATTTTCAATTTATTTTTAGCAGTGGTCAGTAGGGTAGTTTTGAGTTTTAAGTTAAACTCTCCATCATTAGCCGGATTTACTCAGTCCGCAATCCCTAACTCTGTATTTTTCTGACTACTGGACACTGACCACTACTCATTTATTCACCAGCAACAATAAATCCTGTACTTGTTTGGTCTGGACGGCATCCAGGGTGAATTTTTGGGCTTCCTGTAAGGCTCGTTTAGCATCCTCTTTTTTGGTCAACTTCCAGAGATTATAAGCCTGCAAGATAAAGTAATTTGGATTATTCTTTTCCAGGTCAGTCGCCGATTTGAGAGGCGCTTCAGCCTCGGTATATTTTTCCAGTAAATAATAGGCCTGGCCCTTCTGGAAATAGGCATCCGGGTAATTGGGGACCAGCTTGATAGCCTGGTCTGCCTGAGCTACCGCCTGGGTCAGGAAATTCTCAAAAATCTGTTTTTTGTCGCGGTTATTCTTGGCGCGGCTGATATAAGTGATAGCCAACCCGTTATAAGCCGGGGCGCTGCTGCGGTCAAGCGCCAACGCCCGGTTGAACTCGGCTTCGGCCTCGGCGGATTGCCCTTTGGCATCAAAAGTATAGCCCAGCCCGATATGGGCGTTAGGGTCAATATCGTAGACCTTAAGAGCGGCTTGATATTCGGTCAGGGCGGTATTGAAATCGCCCTTCAAGCGGGAAATTTCGGCTAGGCCACTATGGGCCAGCGGAAAATCCGGGTCAACTTGCAGAGCTTTTTTGTACCAGGTGAGCGCTTCATCATCGTTGCCCTGCAACTTGAAATGGTCGCCATAGCCACTTGGAAAACTGGCAAAGGCCGGATAATTGTCCACCAGCTTTTTGATATAGGGCTGGGCCGTCCCAAATTCGCGGGTATTGAGGAAACTGGCCCAGGCCGCCCAGTTCGCCAGGATATTATCAGGGTCTTTTTTGAGCGCATCCTGGGCCAGAGTCTTGGCGCGGGAAGGGTCGGTTCGCAACAAGGTAATCGCAAAGGCGGCCTGTACCTCCGGCGAATTGGGTTCGAGAGCGGTGGCTTTGGAAATCTCGGTCAGGGCCTTCGCATCGTCGAAAGTATCAAAATAGGCCACCGCCAGATAAGCGTGGCTCATCGCATCATCCGGGTTCAGCGCGATAGCCTGTTGCAGATAGGGTAGCCCGCCCTTCTCCCGGACGTACCAGTAATAGGCCCGGCCCAATGCTCGTTGGGCTTGCCAACTATCCTTATTATTGGCGGCAATCATCTTGAGCTTGCTAATGCTGTCCTTGAGGTTGGCGGTGCTTTTGGGCTTGTAAAGCTCCTGGACAATCGGGCCAACTTGATTACCGGCAACGTCGGGCTTACTGGCAATTGTGGTCGCGGCGGTACTGGCCGCTACGCTAGGGCTAAGATTAGCGGCGGTAGTCGGGTTGGTGGCAACGGCAGATGTTCCAGCTACGGTGGTCGCCAGGCTGACCGTAGTTCCACTTGCGGTGCCAGTCACGCTCTGAGCCTGGGGAGTGGGCGTACCCGGCTTCGAGCCACCGCCCGCCAGCACCAGAATTGCCACAATCGCTGCGACCACCAGCGCCGCCGCTCCAAGCCCGATGCCAATCAATGGGACACTGGATTTTTTGACCGGGGCTATATCACTGGCGGTAGACCTTGCGCCACTGCCGACGACTGTTACCGGGCCAGAGGGCAGCCGCGCCCCCGGAACGGTTGGGTCTTGCGGCACAAACGGGCCGACCTGGGTCGGATTCTTGAATTGATCCGTGCTGATAGCGCGAGTAGAGCCGCTTTCTTCTTCCAGGTGGGCTTGCCGTCGGAAAAGGGTTTGGGTGCCGGTGTATTGATAATTCTGGGATTGATAGCCCTGCACCCGCCCGGAGACATCCCGGTAATTCGGTTCTCGCTGAAAAATATCGGAAAAGGTTTCAAAGGCGGCCTGCCGATTACCCTGCTCTTCTTGTTGTACTGCGTAGTCATAGGCCATTGCCGACGAAATCATCGGGCCAGCTCCGCGAGTCTGGGAAGTAGTCGGTTGCCCGACCGGGCCGGACATCATTTGAGTGCCAGTCGGACGCGGTGGCGGCGAGATTGCCATCGTCGCATCCGAAGGACCAATCACCACCGATTTCATTTCGCTATTGTTGACCGCTTCGGCGAAGGCATCGGCAAATTTGCCGGTAGTATCGTAACGCTCCTGGGGGAATTTCGCCAGGGTTTTTTTGAGGACGGCCACGATTTCGGGCGCGAGGTCGGGCCGGAAGGTGCGCGGGTCGGGTAGCGCCCGGTTGACATGGCCCATCAGCACCGCCAACGGCGTATCTGATTTAAAAGGGGTCACGCCGGTCAGCATCTCGTACAGCACAATCCCCAGCGAATACTGGTCGCTGCGCCCGTCCAGCGGCTCACCCGAAGCCTGTTCGGGACTCATATATTCGGGCGTGCCAATCCCCTGCCCGGTCTGGGTCAGATTATCGTTGGTCAGTACTTTAGCAATCCCGAAGTCGCCCAGCACTGCCCGGTCTCCTACCTCGCGCTGCGTCCCCATCAACACGTTGGAGGGTTTGATGTCGCGGTGAATAATCCCCTGGGTATGGGCATAGTCGAGGGCATCGGCGACCTGGTTCAAAATACGGCTCATCTGCTTGAGCGAAAGCGGGCGACGCATAAACTCGCGCAAAGTCCCGCCGTCCAGCATCTCAGTCACAATAAAGAGCTGACGAGCTTCTTCGCCGAATTCGTAAATCGAGAGAATATTGGTGTGCCGCAACCGGGCAATAGAACGGGCTTCCTGAATAAAGCGTTTGGTGAAGGTTTCGTCTTCGCTAAATTGGGGAGCCATAAGCTTGAGGGCTACTTCCCGATCCAGATTGGTCTGGTACGCTCGCCAGACAGTCGCCATGCCACCTTTGCCCAGCACCGAGCGCAATTCATATTGACCAATCTTTTTTACGGTATTGTCCGGCATAGGTCTCCAACCAATTCTAATTCAGCTAATTATATCAGCCCGATGTCTCCAAATTCTGACAAAAGGATACCCAACTTTATCGGCTTAGTCAAGAGGGTGGGGGAAGGGGTCAAGGGACGGGGGTCAGGGAATTTACGATTGGGGAGCTGAATCTTCCGTCTTCCGTCTTCCGCCCTGCATTTCACCCGACCCACGTCCCCCACTCCTACCGCGAATACTGCCGGTCTTTGCGGAGCTGGAAAAAGATTATCAGACCCAGACATACTACCGTAAAAAGGCCCAGAATGCCCCAACATACATACACGTCGGTATTGAATTCCGGGGCGCGTTTTGCCACAAAAAACCATTCCAGAGTACGCCGGTCCAAAAATACACTTCCCGGAAAGAGGCCCTCAATCCGGTCAGCCTGGTCGGGAGGTGGGCCATTAAAGCGCAGGGGGGTGCTGGAAATCGCGTCCAGGTCGAGTATCCGGGCGCTGCCCACAAAGCCCCATTTGCTAATCATAAAGTTGGAGATAAATTCCCCAATCTGTCCCATCCGCTCGAAACTGACAACTGCCCCACCCAAAATAATTTGGGGAATAAGCACTACCGGGACAAAGCTGGTGGCCCGGTCACTATTGCTGGTCAGGGCGCTAATCAAAAGGCCCATGGCGACCCCGGCTAGGGCAACCAGCACCAGAGTGAGATATATGTAAACAATCTTTTCCAGACCGGGACGACCCAAACCCACCCCGACCCACACGATAACCAACAGCAAGGCGACTTGCACCATAATCAAAAGGGTCTGGACTGCCAGTTTGGAGAAAATATAAGGGGCTAACTTGAGGCCGATGCGCCGCTCTCGCCGGTAAATCGAGCTTTCTTTGACAATCTCGCGGGCGGCATTGCTCGTGCCGAACCAGGCTGCTACCAGCACCATAATAAAGACCAGGGTTTTCGCCGAGCCGTAATCCCCGCCGGAACGATTGAAGTCGCTGGCCTTGAAGACCAGCACCATCAATAAAGCAATAATCGGGGCTTGCAAAAGTAGAATCAGCAGGTTCTTGGTGTCCTTGAACAGGGTTTCGATATAGCGTTGGGTCAACACCGTAAATTGGCGCACACTCGAAAGCGGGGCAATCGGGCGACGAAAGACCACTGGCGGAGTAACTGGCCCGGTGATTTGTTGGGCCGCCAGATTGTCGAGGGCGACCCCGGCCTGAGCCGCTTCGCGGGCCACCACCCGCAAGCGGGCCGCCACGTTCTGATTATAGTAAATCGAGGCCCGATAGCGCCGCGCCCATTCTTCCGATGAAAGCTCGCTTTCCAGCTTGATATAAATATCCGAAAATTTGGTCACGCCAAAATAGGTCAGCGCCTCTTGCGGCGAGCCATAAAACGCCATGTAGCCGCCTTTTGCCAAAAACAGCACTTGGTCGCACAATTCGACATTCTGGGTAGCATGGGTAATCAGAATGACGGTTCGGCCCTGGTCGGCGAGCTTCCGCATTAGCTGCATCATGCGGCCTTCCAAACCGGGGTCAAGCCCGCTGGTCGGCTCATCCAGAAAGAATAGATTCGGTTTGGAAATAAGTTCCGCCCCGATGCTGACCCGCTTGCGTTGCCCGCCGGAGAGCAATTGAATTGCGGTGTCCTGGCGCTGGAGCAGGTCTAAATCGTCCACCACATCGTCCAGTCGCTCTTTAAGTTCGAGTTGAGTGGTATCTTTGGGTAGGCGCAACCGGGCGGCATAATAGAGCGCCTTGCGGACGGTCAGCTCTCGCGGCACGATGTCCTCTTGCGGTACATAGCCAATCGAGGCCCGGTAAACATCCATCTGGGAATAGTAATCGGCCTTGTTGAACAGAACCCCGCCGCCGGTAGCCGGTCTTACCCCGCTTATCGCATCCAAAAGAGTAGATTTGCCAGTCCCACTTCCCCCAACTATCGCCACAAACTCTCGTGGCAAGACGGTAAAGGTAATATTGCGTAGAATAGTCAGTTGCGGATTAATCTGGCGCGACAGGTTCAGCACATCCACCCGGACGCTATCTTCTTCCTGATTGCGGTCTAAAAAGCCATTGGTGAAGAAGAACCGGAATGGGCCAAGATTAATCGCATCGCCGTCAGTCAAGAGGATAGGAGCGGTCAGGCGTTGTCCGTTGATAAACGTGCCGTTGGTGCTACGCAGGTCAATCGCGGTAAAATTGCCGTTTTGATTGAGAATCTGGAGATGCTGACGGGAAATTTGGGGATTATCCAGCACAATCTGATTTATTCCCTCATCGCGTCCGACAAAAGTTTCAGCCCGCCCGCGCAGGTCAATTCGGGTAGTGAGGCTAACATCGGGGGGCGCGGCAAGCGGCCCGGAGTTGGGCGGTAAAAGCGGTTGGGGTGGAAGCTGACCGGTGCCGAAGGGCGGGATTTGACCAGCGGCCAGGGTCGCGGCGGCAGGTGGGTCAGCATTGAGCCGTCCGGTGATGAAATTTTGACCGGGGCTGCCAGCTTCAGCTATTTGGAAAGCCATTCGCACCAGCCCGATACTGATGACCGAGCCATTTTGAAGCTGAACCCGCTGTACCAAACGGTCATTGATATAAAAACCGTTGGCGCTACCCGCGTCCATTGCGTTAAAGACCCCGTTTTCATAAACGATTTGCATGTGGCGGCGACTGGTCTTGGGGTCGCCGATAACAATATCGTTGTTAGCACTGCGGCCCAGGGTCGTCACCCGGTTACGCAACACGTATTCGCGGCCCACCTGGTCGCCGGAAAGCATCAAAAGCCGGGCTGAAGGCATCAGCCCGCCCATTCCCGGTGGCTGGTTCATGGCCGGCATTCCGGCGGCAGGCATCTGGTTTGGAAATTGTGGGTTAGTCAAAACCTTCGCTTTCGATTTTGATTATAGTTCTTCACAACTGGAGCGATTACTCAGCGTTCAAGGGCGGCCACGCAGGGCCGCCCTTAAACGCTGGCTGAACAGGTACTTTTGATTAAGGCTTGGGCTTGTCGTAACGAATGACTGCCGTTGGTTGGTCTTCATCTTTATCATCGGGCTTGGGCGGCTCTTTCGGCTTGTTCGGGTCGGTTGCTGCCGTCGGGGGCGGGGCGACGGGCGCTTGCCCATACTGGGGCTGACCGTAAGGTGGCTGCCCATACTGCGGATTTTGCCCCGGATTATAAATCGGCTGTCCATACTGGTCATATTGCTGGGGTTGCCCATACTGGTCGTACTGCGGGGCTGGCGGTTGCTGCCCGTATTGAGGATACTGGCCCGGTTGCCCATACTGCGGATTTTGCCCCGGATTATAAATCGGCTGCCCATACTGGTCATATTGGGGAGCTTGCGGCTGGGGATAGGGCTGCCCGTACTGGTCATATTGCGGTGGTTGTCCGTATTGGGGATACTGGGGCGGTTGGCCCTGGCCCTGGCCGTACTGGGGTTGCCCGTATTGGTCGTATTGTGCCGGGGGTTGCCCATATTGCGGTTGTCCATACTGGTCGTACTGCTGAGGCAGTTGTCCATACTGAGGATACTGGCCCGGCTGACCGTATTGGGGATATTGACCATATTGGGGGGCTGGATTGCCGCCGGTAGCCTGAGTTTGGGCTTCCGAGTTATCGCTCGGCTGATAATAACCCCCGGCTGGCTGATTGTAAGTTCCAAAGGATGGGGCGGCGGGCGTGAAGCCATTCCCCGGCCCAGGATTAGCAAAGTCGGAAGGGTTAGTTGGCTCTTCACTCTGGGTAGGTGGCGGAGTCGGGGCGGGCTGATTGCGTAACTGACGCAAAGCCTCGCCATAGTCGGCCCCAACTACGGTTGGTGCATCGCCCATTTCATCATAGCTCATCAGACCGGGAGTAACATGAGGCGCGACAGGCGTGGGCGGCTGGGTCGCCGGGCCACTGGCGGCAAACTGCTCAGTCGGTGAAGGGCTGGGCGTGTGCCACTCGGCGGCTTCGGCGGTAGGCGCTGGAGGGGTTGGTTGCCACCCGGTAGGCCGATAAGGTTCGGGCTGCCAATCATATTGCTGGGCTGGGCTTGCTGAGGGCGGAGCGGGGATAAAACCCTCGGCAGGGTTGGCCTCAAACTTCGGCATGACCGGAGCAGGCCCGGTGGCAAAATCAGTATTAAAACTGGATTTGCCGGTAATCTCTTCGTCCGGTAAAGCCGTTAGGGAGAGCGGGGCAGCAAAGGCCGGGCTGGACGGGTCGGTTTTCTCGTATTCGGTGTATGACTCAGGCGACGCGGGCGACTTGAAATCGGCCTCGGACATTGCCCCAAAATGCCTGGTTTGTTCGACTGGACGAGGAGCGACCTGGGGGACTTCGGGAGCATAATTGCCCGACATCATGGCTCGATCAAAGCCGCTAAACACCTGAGTTGCGCCCGCATCCCGGATAGATGGTTCGGGTTCGGGGGGCGGAGGGGCGGCAATCGAGGGCAACGGGGCGGGAATAAACTCTGCGACTGGTTCTGGTTCGACGTGGGCGGCCTGGGTTGCAGCAATTTCGTCCATTCGGTTAGCGATTTCAGAAGCTAGTAAATAAGTAAAAACAAATTGTCCAATCCGAATTATATCGCGGTGTTGCAATTTATAGGGTTCGCCCGGTTCAAGGGCCGTATCCCGAATTTGAACTGGATTTTCGCTACCCAAATCAATCAGCATAAAATCTGCGCCCTGTTGCCGGATGACGGCGTGATAGCGCGAGATATAAGGGTCATTAATTTCAATATCGTTATCATTGCTGCGCCCGATGGTGGTTACGCCTTCTTTGAGGTCTATCTTTTTGCCGATTTCCGGGCCACGTTGGGCAATTAAATAGTTGGACATATTTTTCCCCTCTCCTTACTCACTTGAAAACCACTCCGGCGTTTATCAGTCTTTAACTGTAACCGTTCCGCCAGCCTTGAATTTGTCACGCCCCTTTATGGGGTGTGAGCGAAGCGAAGAATCTTTATCCTTCGCTTCGCTCAGAATGACAGGGCTGAATAGTTACTTTTAACTTTACCATAATACTTTCTAAACTACTTTACCACATGCTGACAATATTACCTATAGCCTATTTTATTGCAAGCCTATTTTACCTCAAATCCTCAAAACTTGTACATAGTATTAATCAGATTGGGACGGTTTGGTTACACTTTCGGCAGACATGATATAATAGGTCAAACCTGTTAGCAACCTGATTGACACCTGACATAACTCAAAGAGGAGAGCAAAAGCGATGAGCGAAACCCGCCTGCATTCGCAACTGGAACTTGTTCGGCCCGCCCTGGATTATCCGGTCCAGCTTTATGATGAATTGCTGACTAATGCCGCCCAGCGTTTCCCTGAAAATACCGCGATTGTCTTTAAGGATATTAAGCTGACCTACCGGGAAGTAGAGAGCTTGACCAATACTCTGGCAAACGCTTTGCTGGGTTTGGGAGTGAAGCCGGGCCAAAAAGTTTGTTTGTTTATGACCAACCGGCCTGAATATATCATCGGCTGGAACGCCATCGCTCGGATTGGGGCAGTCGTCACTCCTATGAACCCCTCTTATAAAGAACGGGAAGTAGCTTATCAGCTCGGCAACAGCGAGGCCGTCGCTGCGATAGTCCAAAATGAGCTTTTGCCTTTGGTACAGTCGGTGCGTGGTGAGTCGGATTATCTCAAGCATATCGTTACAGTCGGGCCAGGTAGTCCGGCGGATGCGGCTGACACAGTGTCTTTTGCTGAATTGCTGCGAACCTATCCTCCCAGCGCCCCGCCCCGTCCGCCGATAGGCTGGGACGATTTGGTGGCGTTACCTTATAGCAGTGGTACAACCGGGCTGCCCAAAGGGGTGATGCTGACCCAGAAAAATCTGGTCTGCAACGCCTACCAGATGACCGCTACCAGCCACATGACGTACGATGACCGCTTGATGCTGTTTTTGCCGTTCTATCATATCTATGGCGTGATGCTGATGGGCAGTGCGATTATGAGCGGCAGCACTTGCGTCCTTATGGAGCGGTTCGAGCCGGTGGAGTGCATGCGACTGATTCAGGCCGAAAAAATAACCCTGCTCTATGTCGTGCCGCCGGTATTGGTAATGCTGACTAACTGGCCTCAGCTTCAGGAATACAGTTTTAGCAATATTCGGTTTGCCATGTGCGGAGCCGCCCCGCTTGCCCCGGAAGTGGCTCGCCGTTTTCAGCAATTGACCGGGGTAGTGACCTTGCAAGGCTATGGCCTCACCGAGGCCGCGCCCTTGACCCACATGAACCCGGTGTACGATGCCCGGTTGGTCAAGCTGGAAACTTCGGGGATGCCAGTCCATGATACCTTGCAGAAAATTGTGGACATCGAGACTGGCGAAAAAGAGCTGGCTATCGGTGAGGTCGGAGAACTGATTATCAAAGGGCCACAGGTGATGCAAGGCTACTGGAAAGCACCCGAAGCTACCGCCGTGACGATCCGGGATGGCTGGCTCTTTACCGGCGACATCGGCTATCTGGACGAGGAAGGCTATGTGGTTATCTCTGACCGCAAGAAAGAGATGATTAAGTACAAGGGGTTTGGTATCGCGCCCGCCGAACTGGAAGCGCTGCTGTTCGAGCATCCCGCCATCGCGGATGCGGCAGTTGTTCCCAAGCCAGACAACGAAGCGGGCGAAATTCCTAAAGCCTTTGTGGTTCTCAAGGAAGGACAGAATGTCGGTGGGGACGAGCTATTGGCCTGGGCCAACGGCAAGCTGGCGGGCTATAAAACCATTCGTGAAGTAGAATTTATCAGCGCTATCCCCAAAACTGCCTCCGGCAAAATCCTGCGCCGCGTCCTGAAAGAGCAGGAGCGGGCTAAGCTGGGGTAGGGGACGGGGGAAATTTAGGACTGAGGGCCGAGGACTGAGAAAAAGGGGATCTGAAAATTGCGCCGTCCGGCTAAAACTGTTAGAATAAATAACAGAATCCTATAATCCTATATTCTACTAATGGAACGTAAAGTCGTTCCAAAGACTATGACGCAGATTTGAAACAGGTTTGAAATTATGATTATCGCAATCGCCAACCAGAAAGGCGGCGTAGGTAAAACTACGACGGCGGTGAGCCTGGCCTACGGGCTGGCGGCGGAAGGGCGACGGGTGTTGCTGGTAGACTCGGACCCCCAGGGCAATGCTTCCAGCAGCCTCGGTGTCGTCCGCAACGACCTGGATTACTCGCTCTATGATGTTTTGATAGACGATAAGCCGATTCAGGAAGTGACCCTCGAAACCGGACGGCCCAATCTCTTTCTAGTTCCCGCCAAAGTTGAGTTAGCTGGGGCGGAGGTCGAGCTTTCGACGGGCGGGGAAGCCCGGCCTGACCGTCACCCGGCCTATCGCTTGCGGTTGGCCCTCGCCCCAATCAAAGAGCAGTATGACTTTATCCTGATAGATTGCCCGCCAACCCTGGGCCAGTTGACGATCAACGCCCTGACTGCCGCGCAAGGGGTGTTAATTCCGATTCAGTGCGAATATCTGGCACTGGAAGGGCTGACCCAGCTTAAAAATACGGTGGATTTGGTAGTGAACGCGCTTAACCCGCGCTTGCAGATTTTCGGGATAGTAATGACTATGTATGATGGTCGTACCAAGTTGGCCCTGGAAGTAGTCGAGGAAGTTCGGCGCTATTTTCCGCAGCAAATTTTCAATACGGTAGTGCCGCGCAGCGTGCGGTTGAGTGAAGCACCAAGTCACGGTCTCTCGATTTTCGAGTTCGACCCCGACTCGCGGGGAGCGCAGGCCTACAAAGCCTTGACCAAAGAGGTCGAGCAACGGGCCGATAGTTATCCAAAAGCGGTAGTCGCCGCCGAAGGCTGATAGCGGGGTCAGGAGGTAGAAGATACAGTTTTGAGTTTTGAGTTTTGAGTTTTGAGTTAAAATGCTAATCATTAGCCGTATTTTCTCAGTCCTCAGTCCTCAGTCCTCAGTCCTGAATTCCTCTGACCACTGACCACTGATCACTTTTAATCCTAAATCCAGGTAAGGGAAACAGAACATGACCACACCCTCCAAAGGGCGCGGAATGGGCCGGGGACTGGGCGCGTTGGGCCTGAGCGGGCCGGTTGCCGTCACTGTGCCGGGGTCGAATGAGCCAAAAGAAAATCAGGTGGCAACTAGCGGGGCGGTATCTGCTCCCGGCAATGGAGCGGCTTTGCTTGATGGTGCCCAGAACCAGCCATTGCCCAAGACTGGCCTGATGCAAGTGTCAATCACTTCGATTGCCCCCAATCCGTACCAGCCGCGCAAGCATATTGACCCCGTTATTTTGGCGGAACTGGCCCAATCCATCCGCGAAAACGGCCTGATTCAGCCGCCGGTGGTTTCCTATAACCCGGATTACGACCCTGAATATAATGAGAAAGTGGGCGATAGCAGTCCCGAAGAAATCGGCGCGGTCAGGAAAGAGCGCAAAGCTCGCTATCTGCTGATTGCAGGAGAGCGGCGCTGGCAGGCCTCCAAGCTGGCGGGGATTACCAGTATCCCGGTAGTGCTAAAAGAAGCTTCCCCTCTGCAAATGCTGGAATTGGCCCTGGTCGAAAATATCCAGCGGGCCGACCTCAATCCCCTGGAAGAGGCTCAGGCCTACAAACAACTGATGCAGGAGTTCAAGCTGACCCAGGAAGCAGTAGCCCAGAAGGTTGGCAAGAGCCGGGCAGCCGTCGCCAATGCTTTGCGGTTGTTCGATTTGCCGGATGAGATTCTGGATGCGGTCTATAAGAACAAAGTTACCGAGGGCCACGCCCGCGCCTTGCTGATGGTTCACGAGCGGCGCGACCAGTATCGGCTGCTCCACGATATTATTGCCAAAGGCTTTAGTGTCCGCCAGACCGAAGAGATGGCCCGCCGCATGAATGCGATAAACGCGACTGCCGGGGTTTACAATGGGGAAGAAAAACCCAAACTTTCGCCCGCCGAGCGCGAAACCCGCGAACTGGAAGAGCAATTCCGGGACGCGCTGGGGTTGCAGGTGAATTTGAGTCGCACGACTAAAGAGGGCAAAGGCCGCCTCACTATTCAGTTTGATGACGATGAGCAGCTAAACGCGGTCTTTAACAAAATCGTTGGGCCGGAAATTTAGAATTATATGTCTCAGTCTGTATACGCTTTCCTGATAACCTCAGCCCCGGAATTTGACGAAGCCGCCCGCGCCGAATTAGCGGGCTATGACCCCACTGTAACTGGTTTGCAACCCGGCGAAAAACTCGCTCCTGGGCTGTTTCTGGTCGAAAGCCAGCTTGCCGATTTTGCGGCTAAAGTCGCCGCAAACCCGCCGATATATGTCCGCCACCTTTTCCCGGTTCAAGCTATCGTTCCGCTCGAAAACAGCCTTGCCGACCTCGAAAAACTGGCGGAAAGCGCCGCCCGTTTGCCGGGAGCTACCGACCTCACCGCCCAGACTCCCCTGGCGGTGCAGGTGCGCTTGATTGGGCCGGAAGAAGACCAGCCCGCCAATTATGTCTACTCGCCTTATGGTATCAAAGAGCGGATTGGAGCGGCCCTGAGTGGTCAGGAAGCTATCAAAGCCCCTGAGCAAATTGTATCAGTCCTCTGTATCGGCGAGCGGGCTTTTATCGGCCTGTCGCCCGCCACCGAGAACCTGAGTAGCTGGGCAGGCGGAATGCGCCGTCTGGCGAAACGACCCGAACAGGTCAGTCGGGCTGAACTCAAGCTGGAAGAAGCGTTGGAAGTCTTTGGGGTTATCTTGCCGTCGCAAGGCGAGGCGCTTGATTTGGGGGCAGCCCCCGGCGGTTGGACGCGCCTGCTTTTGGAAGCCGGACTGCGAGTGAGCGCGATTGACCCCGCCGCCCTCGACCCGCGTTTATTGGTCTACGGTAAGCGGTTGACCCACTTCCGCAGCTATGCCGAGCGGTTTCTCGAAATCAGCCTGAAAGATTCTACCAAAAAAGGCTATTACCGGGCGATTGTAGCTGATTTGCGGATGGACGCGAAGCAAGCCGCGAATTTGCTGGTTAAATATGCCCCGCTTTTAGCCTCGGACGGTCTGGCTCTCACCACTCTAAAGCTACCTCACGAAGCTCCGCGCCTGAACCCAACTCGCCACGCCGCCGAAGCCCTCGACATTTTGCGAGGGGCTTATCCTAGCGTCCGCGCCCGGCAGCTTTTTCACAACCGTCAGGAAATCACGGTGCTGCTTTCCCACTAAATTTCTATTCTTTGGTAATATCTTCTTTTATTTTCCCTACCCTTAAAAAAAGCGGGTCGTTCCGCGTTTGGTATCCAGAAAAGATTGGAGAATGATGGCGGCGGCGCGGGCATCAATGTTAGCTTTGCGTTTTTGGGGACGCATGCCTTCCAATTGCATCAGGCGGTCAGCCTCGACGCTAGTTAGACGCTCGTCCATAAATTCGATGGGAACATCGGTCAACTGGGAAAGCTGGCGGGCAAACTCACGAGCGCGACCCGACTCGATGCCTTCCTGACCGTTCATCCGCAGGGGTAGACCAATTACCAGACTTTGAGCTTCTTTTTGCTGCAAAAGCCGCACCACTTCTTGCAAAACGTACTGGCGGCTTTTGACGAAAATAACCCCAATCGGCGAAGCAATCAGCCCGGTTTCGTCGCTGATCGCAACTCCTACTCGTCTGCTTCCCAGGTCAAGGCATAGATAGCGCACAAAAATCCCCTGCTGGATAATTGGTGAATGATGGAAAAGATGACAGAAAATAAAAGCCCGCTTTCGTAATCTAAGCGGGCTTCTAAGCTCTATTTAGTCGGTGATGCCGTTTTCGTAGCCGAGGGCTGGCTATTGCCGCCCGAAGGTAAGGCCGTCCCCGCCGGATTTGTCGCGCCGGGAGTGCCGGAGGGGTTGGTGATAGATGGCATGGCATAATCCGGCAAAGCGTTGATTTGCAACCGATTGGCGGCGGGTAGGGTTTCGCCGGGAATACCTTCCAGGTTCATTAAGGCCAGATTGACTTGTGGATATTTGGTCGCAACGATGGCGCTAATCTCACTCTTGGGCCGCCCGGCGATGTCATCCCGGAATGTGTCGGTATTCAGGGTCGAGATAACCTTGCCGTTAGCTTTCACATTGATAAAGAGCTGCCCGTTGGTTTCCTGCAATACCGGGTCGGATAGCTGCACCTGGCTGGTATCGTCCAGCTTGTAGGCCGGGTCTTTGCCAAATGAGGCCTTGACCGCTTCGGTGACAGCTTTCAAGTTGTACACTACCGCATCCAGGGTCATCGAACAAGTGCCGTTAAAGGTTTCGGCGGCATCGTTCAGTTTTTTGCTAAAATCGCAAGTCGGCTTGGTAGATTTGATAATAAGATAAGCTTCGGTAGCCGGGTCGTATTTAAGCTGACCATTAGCCTCGGCTTTAGCCTTATCGGTCAATTGTTTTTCCAGGTCTTGCAGGTCGGCGGGGGCAACAAATTTTTCTGCTCGGTCACTGCCCCCGGCTAACGCCCCAATCGTCACTGCCACCGAGTCGGCGAAGACCCGACTCCCCGGCGCATTGGCGTTCCCGGCTGGCCCGGCTTTATCCGCCACAATCTGTCCACTGCCCTGCCCGGCGGCCCCATTTATCGGATTACCCGCCCCAACTGACACTGGCTGTACCAGCCGATAGGTGAAGCCATTGGCGGTATAAATTACCGCCCCGGCTCCATAGCTTTTGGCGGACGCGCCCCGGTTGATAAAACTAACTGTTCCGGTAGCCGGTTTGTCCGGTACATTGCGCGTGCCGGTAGTTTTCACCTCGCCCGATGCCACTCGCAGATTGCCGGTATTGACTCGCGTGACCGGCAGGGTAGCATAATCGCTGCCGGGGGTGGTGCCAGGGGCGGCAGTCGCGGCTGAAGCCGAGGAACTGCTGGCAGTGGTAGCCGCCCCTGCGGCGGTAGTAGCCGCACCGGGGGAGGTAGTCGCGCCCGGTGTGCCAGCAACCTGACTAGCCCCAGCCACCCCGCCCGATGTCCCACCCGGTACGAGTTGCAATTTTACCAGTTGCTCCTGCGACGAAGTTTTAAGCGGCACACTCAAGGCCACCGGCGGGGGGGTAATTCCGCTACCATCGCCGGGGCGCAGCAACAAGAACAATACTGCTCCCAGGAAGGCCAGAATTAGCAACACCCCCAACACCGTAAGCATGGTAGTTCGGCGGCGCGAGTCCTCGCGGCGTTTGGCCTCTTCCGGCGAAAGTTTGACCCCGCCCATCAAGCCTGTATTGCTGGCTTTTGGCTCAACTGGCACTAAAATCCGCCGAACTCGGTTGAGAACCTGACTATTGGAAGCTACTGCGCCGGTTGCGACGGCGGCGACTGCCGCTTTGTCCATTTTAGAATTGCGGGCAGGCCGATTGCGGGTTTTGGTCTTTTTGCCACCGTCCTCGATATTACGCACCCCGCCTCGTCGGAAGCGGTCGGCTGCCGTATCGCCGCCCACCGCCATCGGCACTTCCGGGACATCTTCATCCATCGGGCCACTAACTTCATCCAACCCAGTCGGATTAAACGAGGTATCTATCCCCCCTGGCCCAAACAGCCCGTTTTTGGTGGCCTCTTCAAAACTCATGGTGCGCCCGCCTTCCAGGTCAAATTCGGCCTTGGGGGGCGGGGGCGGGTTCGAGCGGGTCGGCGGGGGAGTAGCCACACTCCCAAAGAAGTCGGGAATATTCTCGCGGGTCATCACCTGGTCGCCGCCGCCAAAACCATTCCCGCCAAAGGGGTCATTGCCCGTCGAGGGAGGCGGTTGCAGGGGAGCAGCCGGAATACCGGGATTAAAGTTTTGCATTTCAGCAAAGAAATCTTGAGCATTGCGGTTTTGGGCGGGAGGCGGAACGGACTCCTGACCGGGCTGGGATACCACATAGCCGCCATCCGGCATTCCAAAAGGGGTGGATGAATTAAAACTACCGCCCCCGCCATTGACATTAGGGGTTGGCATCGCTATTGTGGCGGCATTATTAAAGCTTGGCGGGGCAGACGCACCATTGCCCATCGGCGGAGCGGAAGTTGGCGGCGGGCCAGCCAGGGCATCGTTCTCGTCGCCCTCTTTATCCAGGGTAAAGCCCAAAAGTTTCGCAAGCCCGCGAATGGTTTTGTTCCCACCAGTCACGCTTAGAGAAGTGCCGGTGGTTCGGGCGGCGTTTCGCAAGGCATAAAAATTGTCCAGGGTTTGCAAAGCGCGGGATTCCTGGGGCAGCACCAAAGTTACCTCTTTGGCAGGCTGGGCCTTTAACTTTGCGATTAACTGCTCTAAATCTTCATTTGGGTCAACTGCCAATCGAACAGCCATGGCTGGGTCTCCTTTTGCCCTTGCTTACTGCGCCTGGACAGGGCTACAACCTATATTCAAAATGGACCCGGTACAGTTATAATAGTCCAAATTAGGCCTCCCGACAAGAGGCTACTTAGTACCATCCAAAGTACTACTTACCAGTTTGGAAGCCAGGGCCAACGCCCCGCTTATCTTTTCAGGGTCTTTGCCGCCACCTTCGGCCCGGTCAGCCCGCCCACCGCCCCGTCCGCCGACTTCGGCGACGATTGGGCCAAGCAAGGTGCCAGCCTTGAGGCCGCGCTCGACTAAATCTGGCGTAACCATAATCAGGAAGCGGGGCGCACCTTCGATGATTGCTCCCAGTGCTACGACCCCTGACTTGAGGTTATCCCGCAGCTTATCACCAACGCTGCGTAAAATATCCACATTTTCGACCTTTATCTGGGCCGCCAGCACCTTGACCCCGGCCACTAGCTGAGTCTGGCTCAACAAGCTCGCCGAGTCGTCCTGGGCCTGTTTTTGGCGCAAGGCTGCCAGTTCGCGCTCCAATTCGCGGATTCTGCGCTTGGCTTCGGCGGCTTCCTCGGCAATAACTTCCGGGCGGGTCTGCAAGGCGCTGGCGGTCAGATCTACCAGCTTGAGCCGCTCCTGGACGTAGCGCTCGGCCATCCGCCCGGTCACGGCCTCGACCCGGCGCAAGCCACTGCCGATGCTACTTTCGGCGGTTATGACCATCAGGCCAATTTGTCCGCTCCGGCTCAGGTGGGTCCCACCGCAAAATTCTTTGGAATAATCCCCGACGCTGATGACCCGCACCCGCTCGCCGTATTTCTCGCCAAACATCATTACCGCTCCACTCTGGCGGGCTTCTTCCAGGGCCATTTCCTCGACCACCACCGGCAAATCGTCCCGGATTTTGCGGTTGACGATGGTCTGAATATTGCTCAATTGTTCGTCCGACACCGGGTTCAGGTAGGTAAAGTCAAAGCGCAACCGCTCCGGCGCGACCAGCGACCCGGCCTGCCCTACCGAATCCCCTAATACATCCTTGAGAGCCTGATGCAGAATATGAGTGCCGGTATGATTGCGGGCGGTGTCCAAACGCCGGTCTTCCTCGACTACCGCCGTCGCGCTATCACCCACCGCGATATAGCCCTCTGTCACCCGACCTTGATGGACTACCAAATCGCCCAGCGGCTTATAATTGCCCTCGACCTGGAAATAGCCAGTTTCGGTCTGGATGTAGCCGGTATCGCTGACCTGCCCGCCACTTTCGACATAAAACGGGGTTTCGGCGATAACTACTTCGGCATCCTGCCCGGCCTCGGCCTGCTTGACCGATTTGCCGCCGACATAGACCGCCAAAACCGGAGCTTCAAAGACCACACCTTGATAGCCTCGGAACGGGGTCGCTGTAACTCCCAGGGCTTTGTAGACTTCCAAATCGGCCTTGACGGTCTTAAAGCGGTCAGTCCGGCTAATCTGGCGATGGCGTTCCATGGCAGTTTGATAGCCCGCCAAATCTACCTGGTAGCCGCGCTCTGCCGCCAGTTCCACAATCAAGTCAATCGGGAAGCCGTGCGAAGTCACCAAATCGAAGGCATCTTCGCCGCTGATTTGCTTTTGGTCGCCCGCTGCGTCGTCCAGGGCATCTTCGATTGGTTCGATATTGGCCTGAGAATGGGTTGGAGCAAGCGGATTGACGCTCATCAGCACTTCCAGTCGGTTCAAGCCGGTCTGCAAGGTGCGCCCAAAGCTCTCTTCTTCCATCTCGATGACCCGCAAGATGTGGTCGCGGCGCTGGATAATTTCGGGATAAGCCGCCCCCATCTGCTCCATCACCACCTGCACGGTGTTGCGTAAAAACAGCTTTTCAATGCCCAAAAGTCGCCCATGCCGCACCGCCCGCCGCAGAATCCGCCGCAGGACATACGAGCGGCCTTCGGTGCCGGGTAGCACGCCATCCCCTATCAAGAAAGTGACGGCCCGGCTGTGGTCGGCGATAACCCGCATCGAAAAATCGTTTTTGGCGTTCTGTCCGTAGGTTTTTTCGGCAACTTCCGCCGCCTTCTGGATAATCGGACTAAAGACATCAGTTTCGTGGATGGTCTTTTTGCCCTGCAACACCAGCGATAGCCGCTCCAGGCCCATACCAGTGTCAATGTTCTTGGAAGCTAAGGGTACATCTTCGCCGCCGGGCTTGCGGTTGTATTGCATAAAGACCAGATTCCAGATTTCGAGATAGCGGGGCGAAATCCCGACCTGAGCATTGGGGTCAGGGTCGAATTCCGGGCCGAGGTCATAATAAATTTCGCTGTCAGGGCCACATGGCCCGGTTTCTCCGGCAATCCACCAGTTATCTTCCAGCCGGGCAATTCGGCTGTCCGGCACGCCAATTTGTTTCGTCCAGATGTTTAGGGCTTCATCGTCGGTCGGGTAGATGCTGGGAAAGAGCCGTTTTTCGTCCAGCCCGTAACGCTGGGTCAGCAATTCCCAGGCGAAAGTAATCGCGCCTTCCTTAAAATAGTTGCCGACCGAGAAATTGCCCAGCATCTCGAAAAAGGTCAGGTGGCTCAAATCGCCGACTTCATCTATATCGGGGGTGCGGAAGCATTTCTGAACGGTGGTCAGGCGGGGCTGGGGCGCGGCTTGCAGCCCCAGGAAAAAAGGGGTCATCTGTTGCATTCCGGCGGTCGTCAAAAGAACCGTCTTATCGCCTGCCGGAGGCACTAGCGATGAAGAAGGTAACTGTAGATGGTTTTTCTCTATAAAATAATTGACAAAAGTTTGCCGGACATCTCGACTTTGCATAGCACCGCGTCTCTTCCCCAGGGTAGCCTGTTCATCCCGCTACCCTGAATTGTAGATTATGTTTAGTTGATTGTCAAGGCTTTACCCCTGACCCACGCTCAAACAGGCCGGATACACCCGACCTTTCCCGATTTGCAGACGATTATATTTTAACACATCGCGGGCCGACGCTGTATCATGAAATTTCAGCCCTTATACCCTCAAAAAAGTGATGTAGACCTCTAGCCTTGTAATTCAATAAGATGTATACTAGGTATATCAAACTTTACATTTTAATATAGGCCTAACAGAATAGTTGGGTACACCGAAAACTTATATTGAGCAAGTATATACGGGACATCTAATGACTTTAGAAAACAAGCAACTCGGAGCATACCGGCTTATCTCACTGGTTGGCAGGGGCGGTATGGCGCAGGTCTGGTTAGCCAATCAATTGAATCTAAATCGGGAAGTTGCCATCAAGCTTTTGCGCGATAATCCCGACCAGGATGGGGAAGGTCTGATGACCGAGCGGTTTGCCCGCGAAGCCCGCTCGGTGGCCCGGCTCGACCATCCTAATATTTTGCCGGTGATAGACTACGGCACCGCCGACGGTTGGCTGTATCTGGTAATGCCTTATATCAAGGGGGGCAGCTTGCAAGAACGGCTCAAGCGCGAGCCACTGACCCGCGCCCAATCCTTTGACATCTTCGAGCAAGTCCTGAATGGCCTGACTTTCGCCCATCACCAGGGGATTATTCACCGCGACCTCAAGCCCGCCAATATTTTGTTGTACCCCGACGGGCGGGCGGTTATCGCCGATTTTGGGGTGGCGAAGGCTCTGGATGAAGATATCCGCCTGACCCAAACCGGGCTGACCGTCGGTTCACCCGAATATATGGCTCCCGAACAATTTATGGGCCGCTCGGAGTTCCGCAGCGACCTGTATTCGATGGGGGTGATTTTGTATCGGCTGATGACGGCACGGGCGCTGTATGCCGGAACGAATACCTGGGAAATCGGGATGCGTCACATGAATGACCCGATTCCGTTGCCCGACCCTTCGGTGCCGCTCCCGATTGAGGTTTTTTTGAAAAAAGCCCTGAATAAGCGCCCGGAAGAGCGGTTTGCTAACGCTGAAGAAATGGGGGCGGCTTTACACCGGGCCATCAGCCAGCTACCGCCCCATGAGTTGCAATTCCGCCCGCAGCGACCGGGGGTTTCGGTGCAAGCGCCCCTGACCGGCAATGCCCCGGCTCAGTTGCCGAGCGATGTCACCATGCCTTTGCCCACCCCATCGGAAATCCGCGTGCCATTGCCGCCTAGCCCGATGCCACCGACCCAGCCTGCCGCTCCGCCGCCACAAAATAGGGCAGTGCGCCCGCCGATGCCGCCTCGCCCGGAAGCACCCGCCCCGGTCATGGCCTCGAACCCGAACCCACCAACCGGAGTGCAAAATTGGACGGTTGGCCCGCCGCCGAATCAGGTGGTTTCGTCAAATGTCGGGCCACCCCCGAATATGGCTGTGCCTCAAGTCGCCTTCGGTTCGCCTGCTCCCAAAAAAGCGGGCTTGCCCTGGCTGCTAATCGGGCTGGGGGGTCTGGTAGTAGTCGCCGGGTTGGTCGGGTTGCTGGTCGTTCTGAGCGGTGGGTCTAGCACTCCCGGCGCGGCGACGGCGACTAATGCCCCGATTGCCGGAAATAGCGTGACTGCCGCCGTTACAACTGCCCCGACTAGCGGAAATACTACCGCCGCTAGTAACACGGCTTCGGTGGCGGGAAATACTACCTCAGCCCCGACAACCACTCAGGCGGTGACGACCAGTCCGCCGGTAGCAACTACCGTAGCGTCAAGTCCCACTCCGGCTACTCCCTTGAGCCGGGTCAATCTGGTGGGGCATAGCGCCCCGGTGAATGCTATTACGTGGTCGAAGGATGGCAAGTTCTTTGCGACAGCCTCGGATGACAAGACCCTGAAAATCTGGGATGCTGCGACCAATAAACCGACGGTGACGCTGGACGACAAAAAGCAGCCCAATACTGACCGCGTGACCGGGGTGGTCTGGACTTCGGACGGACAACAGCTAGTCGCGGCGGCGGCCGATAAGCATGTGCGCTTTTACGACATCCGAACCGGGGCGGTGTTGGTACAGGCTTCGGATGGGATAGTTCCAAAAGCGTTGGCAATTGCTCCCGACGATAGCTTGATTCCTTACCCTGGGGCGGGACTCCTACACGTCTGGAACTTGAAAAAAGACGATAACGGGCCGGATTTCGCGCTGGGTGCGCCAAAAGCCGAGGTCAACGCCCTGGCTTTCTCGCCGGATAGCAAGTTTCTGGCGGGGGGGCTGAATGATGACCGGGTGCTGATTTGGGACAGTGCCAGCAGCAAGCTAATCCTGACCATTAGCCCGAAGGCCGGGCCAGACCCGGTGACAGCCCTGGCCTGGACTCCCGATGGCAAACAATTGGTGGTAGGCCGCGAAAAAACCTTGACGACTTTCACGCTCAATTTGGCGGGTGGTAGCACTACCGGACAACCGATAAGCGGAGGGTCTAAAGCCCCGATCAGTTTGCTGGCGGTCAGCGCCGATGGCAAGCGACTGGCAGTCGGTAGTCAGAATGGCGATATGGAGCTATGGTCGCTGGAAAATAACCAGCGTTTGAGCGGATTCAGCACCGGCAATACCCCAATAATTGGGCTGCGTTGGAGTGCTGATAACAAGCAACTTACCGTCGGGACGGGCGGCGCACAACCAGCCCTCTTGACCTTCGATGCTGCCCCGGTAATAGCAACCAAAGCCAGCCTGAAAGTGCCGATTGTGGCCCAAAACGGGACAAAGGTTAGCGGCACGGGAGTCATTACCGATAACGGCAACGGCACGGTTACGGTGGTGCTGACTATGACCGGGCTGGAAGCCGGGCCACACAAGGCTCATATTCACGAGGGGACTTGCCAGAATCAAGGCGCAATCGTCTTTGATTTGACTGGCATGGAGGTGGGGTCGGACGGCAAAGCGACCTCGACCACGATAGTCAATACCGATTTTGCCAGCCTGACTACCGGGAAATTCTACCTGAACGTCCATAATCAGACTGGCACACCCACTTATGTCGCCAGTTGCGGCGAAATTACGACCTAGCTAAGAGGAAAAACCATAATACTAACTTATGGACAACTTATATCAGAGATAGAACAACGCTCGCCCGAAGAGCGGCTAACCTTGCTTGAAGTAATTTCACGCTCCTTGCGAGAAGATGTAATCAGCCAGCCTCGCCGAAAAGCCCAATCTGGCGAAAAACTGTTGGGGCTTGCCAAACCCACCGGAGTCATCCCTGACGATGAGCAAATCAAAGAAATATTAGCAGATAGCTTAATTGAAAAATACCTGAATCCTAAACTATGAAAACTCTGCTTGACACCAACATTTTGCTTGATTTGTTTCTGGCCCGCTAACCATTCGCCGCCGATGCCGTAGCATTATGGGATGCCAATCTGCAAGGTATTTTTCCGGTTACATTTCGGGTATAACTCCAGTAAATCTCTTTTATACAATTCGGAAAATAAAAGGTAAAGTGAAGCGCGACAGGCGGTGGAAGAGTCACTTTTGGCTTTCCAAATATGTCGAATAGATGAAAGGTGTTATTTTCCGCTTACACCTCAACTATTAGCGATTTTGAAGACGCTGTACAGTTGGCCTCAGCTCTGGTCGAGCAAATGGATGCAATTATAACTCGAAACCAGAGTGATTTTGCAAAAGCAACGATTTCAGTGTACTCTCCGGCTGATGTTAAAAGACAACTATCTAATCAACCCTAATTGTATTACTTCCGCCTTCCGTCTTCCGCTTTGGTTTAGTTGGTTTTGAATTGATAATTCATGTTTCGCAGCCGTTGGGTAATAATCCGCAATAATTGATTGGCAAAGTAAGGGGTGTTTTGCATCATAAACTCAAAGCGCTTTCGATCAATCATTACTAGCTTGCAATTGGTACGGGCGACGGCGGTGGCGCTGCGGTCACAACTATCAATTAGGGCCATTTCGCCCAGAACCTCACCCGGCCCAACCCGGTCAATCTCTTTACTGCGTACCAGAATATCCACTTCTCCTTCAATAACAACGTACATTTCAGCCCCCGGCTGACCTTCCCAGAAAATAACCTGCCCGGTAATATATGTCTGAAATTCTTTACTTTCCTTGAACAAATTAATCATTGCCATTTCCCGCACGTTCCTTTCGTCAAATCTAAACAAAAACCTTTTTCTCAATTCCCTTGATTAAATGGCACAAAACTATTTAACCAGTAAATTTCCGGCTTAATTCGCCTCAACATTCAAGCTCCTTTACTTTATCAAAAAATGACCGAAAGTTAGTGACCCACTTCACAACCGGAATAAGACCTTAGTCTAATCTCTTATTCAGCAAATTTGCGGACGGTTGGGCAAAATCTAAAATCTTTTCCTCGACTATTCCTCAGCACTCAGGATTTAGCACTCTCAGCACTGTGCAAGGGCTTGCGATTCGGACATTGGTAAGCTATACTCAGTCTGGAAATTTAGCTCACTTCGGACAACCTTGTAATTACATCTATTTGCAATTGAAGCCGACCAAACCCATTTGGGCATAGTAATGAACAAAAAATGAGCAGTTTTTGGTCTGGCATGCTCGCTTCAATTGGCTAAAATCTAACTAGCCACCGCTATCAGCCCTTTTCAGATTTGTCGTCTAAGCCGCTAAAATTGGAAAGTTGACCTTATTTTGGCCTTGAACACGCTTGCTACGTCTTACCCTGATAGCTTCGGTTAATCAAAATCGCAAATTACACTCTTATATAACCACCATTTCCTGCCAAGCGCCCGAAATTTTGGAATGCCGGGTGGCGCACTGGCCTCCAGCAGGAATGGCGAATAATAGCGGAAAGCGCAATTGCGGTCTGGAGTGCGGCCTTTGCGTTTAACCGAGGGTTGATTTGATTTGCCCAAATCAGCCGTTTATCGCCTTGAGTTGGAAGATAACCAGAAATCAGGAGGAACAAGATTTATGAACGAAGACAAAAAGCCTGTAGCCGATAAGCGAAATTATTCGCGCCGCCGCTTTTTGAAGGTTGGCGGGGCGCTGGCGGGAGTTGCGGCTGCCGGAACGCTGGCCGCGTGTGGAGATGTCACCTCAACCGCCGTTCCCGCGACTACCGCCGTTGCTACGACTAGCGCCGCCACCACCGCCGCTGCGACCAGTGCAGCTAGTACCACTGCCGCCACCATGACTACCGCTTCGGGGGCGGCGATGACTACTGCCGCGAGTGGTTCGTTGCCTTTCGCCGGACGCACCCTGACCATGTTCGTCTATGCCGGGGCGCATGAAAAGAGCTTCCGGGATGTCTTCAAACCAGCCTTTGAAGCCGCTACCGGCGCGAAGGTCGAGTTAATCCCCGGCTGGTGGGATGCTATCGGCAAGCTGAAATCAGTGCCGGAAGACCAAGCGCCTTTCGATTTGCTGGAAAGCGACCCGACCCAGAGTTACCCGGCTATCCGGGACGGTCTGTTCCAGAAACTCGATTTGACCAAAATCCCCAATGCCAAGAACTTTGCCCCCAAAATTCTGGACAGCTTTGTCTACAACGAAGGTTGGGGCGTACCTTTCATCAGTTCGGCCATGACCATGATGTGGAATAAAGACCTGCTTCCGGCGGGCCTCAAAACCTGGAAAGACCTTTTCTCAGAAGGTCTTAAAGGTAAGGTGACGCTATACAACTCCTACTACATTTCGATGTACACTTTCGCCTGTGCCAAAGTCGAGATGGACGGCAAGCCCGGCACTGCCAGAGCCGAGATGGAGAACAATCTGGACGGGGTATTCCAGTTTGCCCGTGATAAACGGGAGTGGGTCAACTTCTGGTGGCCTACCACCACCGATGGAGTGAACGCGGTATTGCAGGGGAACTCAGTCGCTGGGAATACCCAGGCCAATGGGGTGCTGACTCCGGTTCGTAGTGGCAA
>JBBRSG010000020.1:0-55368 GCA_038245615.1 Chloroflexia bacterium
CATCCACGGGACGACCACCTCGTACCAACCCGCTGCCGCCAGACAACACAGCGGCAAATGCAGCCCTTCTAAAAAGCGCCGCGAAAAGCTCACCGGCATCGCCAGCAAGATAATTGTTACCAGCACCCAACCGGTGACTAATCGCCAGCGATAGAGCAAGAGCGTCACCTCATCCGGCTTTGGTTCGCCCGAAACGGCAGCCGAAGTACGCCGCAGCTTTAGCTCGACCCACCAGACTCCCGCCAGCCCCAACGGAACGAGCAAGCCATAGCCGACGATATTCGACCACAAATCGAGGGTGAGCGTCTGGTTTTGGGCCATCCACGCCCGTAACAGCGGGTCACTTTGCGTCCCGATATAGGTCAAGAGCGGGCCGGGGATACCGGCTAATCCCACCCCTATCAGGCTGAAAAAGCCGCGCCAGTCGGGTTTGCGGGCGAGGGCCATTCGCAGCCAGAAAAAGCCTAGCACCCCCCCCAAAGTGAAAAGCATAAAAGGATGAACAAAGCCCAGGATTAGCGAAATCAGCGCCGCGATTGCGTAATGCCGTCCGCCTCGCCCTTCCAGGCCAAACAGACCGCCAACTACCGCCATCACCAAGAGGGCCGAGCCGAGCGCAAAATGGGGATTAGCATAAATGCTCAGAAAGGTATAGGCTTCCGGCACCCAGAAATCGGGGGCGGGTTGCGTCACCAAATTCAACGGGCCGAGCAACCAGCCCAGCCCGGAAGAAAAGCAGACCAGTAAAAAAGCCCAGCGCCGTCGAGCAACCTCGGCAAATAGCAAGCTGATAAAACCATAGCTGACAATCAGCAAAAGCAGTCCGCAGAGCAGCCGGGCCAGATGGAAAACGATGATGTTGGGCAGCCCGCTCAGACCGGCTAGTTTACCTAGCAATAGATAAAAGACAAAAGTTACCGCCCCATCTCCGCCACCCTCAGCAGTATGCGAAAGATGAAAAACCCACTCCCCGCGCCGCCCCTGGGCCATTTTAGACATATAGGTATTGCCGTCGTGGGCGTTAAACAGCAGACCAGTAAACTCTTGACCGGGGGGAGTCGCCAGCCAGCCCCAAACCAGCGGAATTAAAGTCAGGGCCAGCGTTATAAAGCTCCATCCTAACATCCAGCGCCATTCAGCTCGCGGAAAGCGGAACAGGCTATTATTTAACTTGAAGCTCAAGCTGTAACCTCTTTCCCGCTCTTAGCTCTTGAATGACCCGCAATCAGGCCGTTTTCCGCCGCAATTCGCCAGACCCACAGGCTAAATCCTAGCAACAAAAGCGGGATAAGCGGCTCAAGGGTATAGCTGAAATTAGCTTGCCCCGCTAACAGATGCAAAGGATAGGGTAAAAAGGCTATTCCCCAGCCCAGCCAGCTCAGTCGCAGACCCTTTTTCGGCGGGATTTGCGCTTCTACTTGCCGCAAGGCAAAAAAGCCGACCAATAGCGGAAAAAGCAACAGACAGCTATCGTAGTCGCGGATATAAGGAGTAGTCAATACGCTGGTGACCGCCGCCGCCGATAATAAATAGGGTTGGCTGCCCACATCACGCCGATGACTCCACCATAGCCAAAGTATGGCGACCCAGAACGGTAGCCCTAACAGCAACGTGACCGGCAGTACCAAAGTCTGATTAGATACCAGCGCCGTCGCCACACTTCGCAAGGAAGTAACTTGCGCCCCTAAAGTGGGGTCATCCGAATAGCCGGTGGCGGCTACGCCTTTGAGCCATTCGCCAATCCAGTTGGGCAACAGGCTAAAGCTATAGACCGCCAATAAACCGCTAACTGCCCCGAACCCGGCCCAGCGTCGGTAAGTCGCCCGATTGAGCCAGCTTGCCGGTTCGCCCGCTTTTAGTGAGCTTGGCATTACCAGCAAGAGCGGCACTATTAAAAAGACAACCTGGGGTTTGACCAGCAAAATCGCCGCCAGCCCACCGCCCAGCAAAGGTCGCCCGGTGCGATTGCAATAGAAGGCGGCTACCACTACCCCCAAAAGCGCCAGACTGATATTACCGACCAGCATGACCAAAAAAGTGTAACGCCAGAGCATGGCTATTCCCAGCCCCAGGAGCAAGTCGGGCGGAGTGAGCTTACCTCTAATTACCCTGATTATCAGAATTATAGCGATTGCCATCAAAATCTGGGAAATCAGCGTCCAGATGGTTGCCGCCAACCCTAGCGGTAATAGAGCCAATGGCACAAAAAATAGCGTCAGATAATGCGGGCTGATGTAGGGTTCAAGCGGTTGCAGATTACTGCCGTTGGCAAGCATGATTTCGCGGAAAGTCGAACCGGGCGTGGTCAGATAGGGGTTGCTGCCCTTCAGGACGGTCTGCGCTCCGGCCCAAAAAACACTA
Source organism: Chloroflexia bacterium (assembly GCA_038245615.1). GTDB lineage: Bacteria > Chloroflexota > Chloroflexia > Chloroheliales > Chloroheliaceae > 54-19. Next base: position 2,362 of record JBBRSG010000020.1, read on the forward strand.
AAATCGTTGCCGGAATTGGCTACCGTCAAATCTTTAAGGGGAATAATCAGAAGGGCATCTACCAGGCCTAATAATCCCAGCCCGAAGATTAAAAGCAAAATTGCCAGCCATTTTGAATTGGAGAAATTCGAGGAAGCCGAGTTAGGATGGTTAAGGTTTTTTGGAGACTGACTTAGCTGCATCTATGTAATCCATCGTCGTAAGCCATCATCGTTAGGTTGGTAGGTCGGTAGGTTGGTAGGTCGCCAGTTCGATTATAGCAAATTCTAATAGACCCGAAAAGAGCAAAAGTCACATGGAGTCAGGCCGTTTTAGCTGCTTTCTCATTCTCAAGTGATAGGATTGATAGGAAGAAGCTCGGCTACGCCATACTCAACTGCCCCCGCTCCTGAACCGCCCAGGACGGTGATTGGATGCCCAGTTTCAATCTGATAGCGTTGGGCTATTTGTGCCACCACTGCTTTACTTCCGGCCCTGGCAAGAACCGCCACCGTCCCGCCACTGCCCCCGCCGGTAATTTTAGCACCATACAGACCTTGAGCAGGCCCGGCTTGTCGCACCAATTCTACCAATCGGTCAGTCCCGACTGAACCCAACCCGCAGATGCTATAACTTAGATGAGATTGGTACATCAATTCCCCTAGCAACATTAGGATTTCTTCTGAAACAGGCCGAGTTTGTAATAGAGTTCTAAAAAGCCGCACCCGGTGATTTTCGTAGATGGGATGGGCCGTCGGTTGCCGAATGGCGTAAGTAAGCTGAGGAATTATCCGGGTCACGGGGTCAGTGAACCCACCGTATTTTTCTAAAAACTGACTGCCAGTTAGCGAATGAGGCAATCTCTCCCGGTAAAGCGTCTCCCATTCTGAGGGTGCAAGATTAGCCAGATAGCCGTTCCATTTTTCATCCTGGATGCTAACTTTCTGACTTTCCGGGTTATCAACTGGCGTAACCGGCAAGCCGGTCAGATCGGCAATAATCCGATAGCCCATAAAAGCGCCGACCCGCACCGAACCATAGTCCGCCCCGACCACCGCATGTCGGATACCAGAATCAATCCCCCATACTTCTAGTTCGGCGGGCAATTCTACCGGGGGCTGAAGTTCGGCGGGCTGGCATAAAAGAGCCGTCAGGCGGTTTGGTTGACCGCAAGCACTGGTCATCTGATCCATAATGCCACAGGGCGCACCAACTACCAGATTCTCAACTTTCTGGCAGAGTAAGGCTAAATCGCGTCCCGCTATTTGTAAACCATAGGCCCCGGCTAAAGCCTGCATAACCGCGACTTCCAGGGCTGCCGACGAACTTACGCCTTTCCCCGCCGGAACGTTAGAATTTACTAAAAGACGCACTCCCCCAACCGGCGCGAAATCAAGTTCCTGCTTTAATACCACCATTGCCCCTGCCAGGTACGCTACCCAGGCCGTCGCCGGGCGCTCGGTTAGCCAGACGTTGGCCTCGGCATAGTTAGCACAACCTAACAGTTGTGACATCGGCAAGGACACTTCGGTTTGTAAATTTAATTCCCCGGCACTGAGGCTTCGCACTCTAAAAGTTGGCTCGGTTTCGGTGGTAAGCTGGACGGCAGCTAAAGTAGCTACTGCCAACGGTAACTCCAAAACCAGCGAGCCGGAATAGTCGGCAATGCCGCCCATTAAATCCAAACGACCAGGCGCACGACCAACAAATAAAGGCCGGGCCGGGTCAAAAAAGTTCGGGGTGTTATTTATAATCGCTATAAAATCAGTTACATCGGCATAAACAGGATGAAGCGAAGCATTTTTGAATTGCCACATGGCCCTAAACTTTCTTATTGCTCTAAGCCTCTTTAGAACCTATCCCAGTAGGGGCGCTGCTTGCCGCGCCCGTAATGAGGCGCACCGAGTGTGGCAAGCAGCGCCCCTACAAAAATCGTTCCCCTATTGAGATAGGCTTTTAGTGAGTTTGAGCTTGAAGCTGACGATAATGCACCCCACTAACTCCTTGAAGCTCGGCGGCTTTGGCCTCCGGCAAGGTATCACTCAAAAAGTTACCGCCGCCAATTTCTGGCCCTGCCAGGTATTTAAGGACATCTGGACGGCGTAGGGGCGGCAAAAAGCCGATGAAAAAGTGAAAGGCCCGGTAATCTCCGCCATCGGTGGGAGCTTGATGCAGCGGCATTACATACGGAAAAGGTTGTTGCCAGAGATTATCGAAGCGAACCGTTACCTCTTTAAGAGCGCGGGCCAGGGCAGTTACCTCCAGAGTATTCAAGCTATAAATGTGCGGGACGGTGCGTTTGGGCGCAACATAAACTTCATAGGCGTAACGGGCGAAGTAAGGTACAAACGCAATCGCGTGTTCATCCTCGTACAGAATTCGCCGCCCCTCACTTTGTTCCGCCTCGATAATGGCGGCAAACAAAGGGCGACCTTGCTCCTGCCAATAGCGCTGGGATGCACCAAGTTCGGTCTCGATAGCCTTAAAGACAAAGTTGGTGGCATAAAGTTGCCCGTGCGGGTGAGGATTAGAAACTCCCACCGCCTCGCCTTTATTTTCAAAGCATAGTACATTTTTAACTTCGGGTCTTCTACTCAAATCGAAGGTTTCTTGCTGCCAGACCTGAACCACTTCTTCAATCTGGTAAAGTTCCATTTCAGCTACCGTCAGGTCGTGGCGGGGGCTATAACAAATAACTTTCGCAACCCCATTGGCGGGACGATTGCGGTAAGGCGCGGGCGGGGCGGATACCTCCTGGGGAGCATCTGGCCCGACACAAGGGTGGTCATTTTCAAAAACATAGGTAGCTTTGTAAGCCGGGTTTTTGATACCGCTAATTCGGGTATTGCCGGGGCATAAATAGCAATCTGTTAGATAAGAAGGAATAACCTCGGTGGAGCTAGAAGGAGCAGTAGCCCCAAGCCAGGGCCGATCCTGACGGTGGGCCGCAATAATAACCCATTCCTCTCTTAAAGGATGCCAGCGTTCTTCCCACTTGGGGTTCAGGGGCTGGGTGAAACTTTCTAAATCAGACATTTGCGTGCTATCCTATATTATTTTAGGTTGCTGGCCTAATATCTTCATCGGGTATTCCGCGCTTGCTTGGGCTAAATCTCACTCGGAGGTTGCTTGGCGCTAGTAATTCAAATTTATTATATCGCACATTCGAGCATTGTCAATGCACATTTGTGCAAAACTAAGGCTAGTCTTCCCCCAAACTTAAAATAATAGCTCGACTGCCTCCTGGCTGGCCCGCAAGCTGGCGTTTCGCTTTCCGGTCATAAGGCTTTTGGATTATAATAGGCGGTGGGAAAAGCTGGAAGCCAATCGTCGCTATCGAACGAAAACCAACCTAGAACATTATAGAAAGATTTAGGAGACCGCAATCATGTCGCAGGAAAGTACCTACGGGGTAAATCTGATAAACGTCGAGCGGCTTATATCGCCCGCCGAGTTAAAAGCGCGAGTGCCAATTACTCCTGCCGCCTTGAATACGGTAGTCGAGGGTCGGAAGGCGGTACAGGCTATTTTTGAGCGGCAAGACCCGCGCCTGTTTGTAGTGGTAGGCCCATGTTCGATTCACGATGACCGAGCGGCTCTGGAATATGCCGGGCGTTTGAGAGACCTGGCAAAGGAGATTTCGGATGTCTTTTTGATAGTTATGCGGGTCTATTTCGAGAAAGGTCGTACCAAAACCGGCTGGAAGGGCTATATCAATGACCCTGGGATAGACAATTCTTTCAGGATTCAGGATGGCTTATTGGCGGCCCGCTCGCTATTGCTGAAGTGCGCCGAAATGGGGATACCTTGCGCGACGGAGGCCCTCGACCCGGTGACACCGGCCTATTTATCCGACCTTGTGACCTGGGCCGCAATCGGAGCTAGAACCACCGAAAGCCAGACCCATCGGGAATTGGCGAGTGGACTTTCAATGCCGGTTGGTTTCAAAAACGGCACAGATGGCAATGTCCAGATTGCGATTGATGCGATTCATACCGCCCTCAGTCCCCACGCCTTTTTGGGCATCAACCAGCAGGGCCAGACCTCGCTGGTGCGGACGGTGGGCAATCCCTATTGTCATATCGTCCTGCGAGGTGGGGCGGGGCGGCCCAACTATGATTCGGTCAGCGTGCGCTTATGCGAACAGGCTTTGGAGAAGGCCGGGCTACCCCGAAATATCGTGATTGATTGCAGTCATGGCAATAGTTTTAAAGACCACAATCTGCAACCAATGGTGATAAACGATGTGGTAAACCAGCTTCAAAACGGCAATCAGTCGGTAATTGGCCTGATGATGGAAAGCCACCTATCCGAGGGCAATCAGGCTATCCCCAAAGACTTGAGCCAGTTAAAATACGGGGTTAGCATCACCGATAAATGTCTAAGCTGGGACAATACTGCAAAAGTGCTGCTGGAAGCGCATTCCCGCCTCAAAGGTATTATTGGCAACCGTCAAGCTTGATTTCTTGTAACTCTTCACCCCTGTTATTCTGAGCGAAACGAAGGATAAAGATCCTTCGCTTCGCTCACACCCCATAAAGGGGCGTGACAATTTCAAGGCTGGCGGAACGGTTACGATTTCTTTTCTTTACGGCTTCCCGTGCGCCGGGTCATAGGGCGAACCTTCGTAAGGCGAAGCGGGCGCTGGTGCTTCATCGTTGGAACTGCCACTGGCAATCATAAACGCCCCGACTGGCCCAAAGGCGGCAATTACAATCCGATTAAGCTGGCTCTTGCGAGCCGAGTCATTCCAGATTACCGAACCTAGAAATTCCAGTTCGTTATTGGCATCGCAATGGCGCACCACCCACTCGACTAGCGGCGAAGTCACTGCCAGAGTTGCACTGGTCAAGCCAAGTTCGCGCTGGAGTTGGGTAAAGCCTTTGGTGAAAGCGGCTTCCAGATAATTACGCAACTCTCCGGCGGCAGTCAGCACCAGGGTTCCGACATTGACACTATTGCCCATATTTTGCTGGCTTACTTCTTTGGTGTCGTTTATATTAGTTTCCCGGACTTGCTGGGTCTGCTGAATTTTATTCTTGCCGTCACTATAAGATTTGGTCAACCCTGGCCCAAGCCCTAGCGCCCCCAGCACCGGGGTCAGTAAAGAGGCAATCAGGCCGCCGCCATCAACCACTTTGGTAGCAAAGAGTAGTACCACTATCCCAATAATCAGCAGCACCGTAATTCCGGCGGCAATCAGGACCCAGCGGTTACGCAAAAAGCCGGTCAGGGCTGAAATTCCCACGTTGGCGACATCTTTGGTGGCTTCGACCCCGGCCTTTGCCAGAGTGCTGAGTTCCTTCTGTAACTCCCGGAAAGCATCCTGTAAATTTTTACTGGTGAGCCGGGTTATATCCTGACTGTAATCCTGAATCAAATCACCCGCTACGCTCACCACCCGGAACGAGGTCAAATCCTGCCGCCCGCCCAGCAAACTAATCCAGTTGTTGACCTGTTCCACCAAAGCCGAGCGCATATCCATTAACTGGTCATAGCGCCAGTCTTTATGCAACCGAATGCTCTTTTCACTCCACGAAGCCGCCACCAACTCGTCCCGGTCAGGGTCGGAAGTAGCTCTGGCCGGTTGCAAAATACCATTGACACTCATCTCTAATACTGTACGTTGCCAGTACTCGATGCTCTCGATAATCGCATTAATCGAGGCTCGCGGCGATTTGAGGTCAAGCTCGCCGGTATCGGCGGGTTCAGACGGGGCGGGTTGAGAGGGTGCGCCGGAGGTGGAGGCCGTCGCTTTGGGGGCATGTTGGCGCAAGCGGGCCTCATAATCATCCTCCATTACCGCGATGAGCGTCCCAATCTGGCGCTGCATGTGGGTAATTCGGGAAGGCTTGAACAATTCGACCCACACATCAAAGATTTTCTGGCATAATTCGTGTTCCAGACCGTCATACTTGTCGCCCACCAAATCGCGGCGGTAGGGCGTAGTTTTGGTTGCCAGCGACCAGGAGAGGTCGTGGAGCAAGCGGGCCGCTTCGTAGCCATAGCGGGCCATCAGCATTGTATTGCTTTCCGCGAATAAACGTTCCCGGACATAACTATCCCAGGCCGTCAGAAGTACCTCTATCCTTCTACTCAACTCGGTAATCATATAATTATAGCGGTCGGTAGAAGCTGAGGTTTCCGGTAAGGTGACATGAGGATTTGAGCCATCGTAGATTTGGCCCAGCACATAGTCAGTCGTATCCAAGCGCTGATAGAGGCAGAGCAAGAAATTAAGTTCACGGCGCAGTTTATCGGCTAATTGGAAACGGACGTTAATCGGGCTAATCCCGATATTGTTAAAGGCAATCTCATCGGTCAGGTAACTGGGGCGGTCTGGCATCATGTTATAGCGCATTATGTCAATTTCCGCATCGCCCAGCAATTCGAGGTGCAGGCTCAAGGCCCGGTGGAAAAGCCCACGCCAGTTACTCGCTACCGAATAGCCAACCGTCGGCTGGTCAACTGGTACAACTTTCGCCGGGCCAAGAATACCGGCTTCGACTATTCGACCCCGCAATTCTATCAAAGTTGCCCCTAGCGACAGAGCCAGTTTGACCGCCTTGATAGGAGGATGTTCGGGCGGCTTGGCAGTTGCCAGGGCCGGTTGAACCGACAAAGGTACTGAAACGGTGGTTATCGGGGTCGGGGCGGTAATAACGCCCGCCTGACCCGTCGTTGGTATCGCAACCGTTGCCGCACCATTAGAAGTAGCCGGGGCGGATACCGTTCCAACCGGGGTCATAGGTAGCGGGGCGGGGGCGGGTACCGTTGGGAGCGGTTGGGGCGCAATTGGTTGCGCTTGAGATACCGTCGGCAAGGCGGCAGGATTGTAAGCCGCCACTGTTGGAATAGCCGGGGTGGGCGGGATTGCCACCTGGGGCAGCGGTTGAGGGGTCGCCGCGATTGGGGTTGCCGAAGGTGCTACCGGGGCTGCCGCGTTCAGACTGGCCTCGAACGCCGATTCGGGCGAGAGTTGGTCGGTAGGCGGCATCGGCGCAGGGTCTTCGGCGGCGGGTTGGGGATGAGCCTGCCGCGAATACGATACATGCGGGACGGTTTCCTCGGCAGAGGTCGCCATCTCAAATTCTGGCATCGAGGTTAGGGGCGGCGGAGCGGGCATTGCCAGGGTCGCGGCAATTTCCGGGGCCAGGGTCGGAATGGGTTCGGGGGGCGGGGCTTCGGGGCGGCGTTGGCGCGAAAACGAGGTCGTCATCAGGGGTGCAACTTCTTCGGCGGGCGCACTCGGTTCGGGCGCAGCCGCGACCATCGGCAAGGGTTCGGGGTCGGGCGCTTCAGGTCGTCGTTGACGGGAATAAGTAGCCTCTTGCTCGACGGGGGCTTCGGGCGGGGCGGTTTCGACGGCAGGAAGCGGGGTCGGAGCAGGAGGGGCGGGTCGCCGTTGTCTTGAAAAGGAAGTTTGCTGGATTTGCTCGGAGTCTTCTGCCGGGGGCTGCACGTTGCCGGACGAGTTCGCGTTCTCATCGCTCATTATAATAACTTTCCTTTATCTAATATCTAAAAAATACCACCCTCATAGACCGCGACCCCCATGGCCCCAGGGCCAAGATGGGTGGTCAGCACCGGGCTAAACAGGCAGATATGGACTTTTTCACGCGGGAAAATCGGCGATATGCGGGTTAAAATAGCTTCAATATCGTTCAAACTATTGGAATGAATAATCGCCATTTCCTCGATATGCGGGAAATCCTCGATAAACTCGCACAATCCTTCCAGAGCTTTGGTACGGGTGCGAGTGCGCTCGAAAGGTACAATCTGACCCTCTTCCAGCCGCAACAAGGGACGAAAATTGGTCGCTGGGGTAGCGCCTAAAGCTTGCTGGGCTTTGCTATTAATCCGCCCGCTCTGCTGTAGATACTGCATTGTTTCGGTGAAGAAAATTACGTGGGTCTGAAATACCATGCGATTAATCGCGCTGACCAGTTCGGTATGGAGCGGGCCTTGCCGGGCGCGTTTGGCGGCCTCGACTGCAATTACCCCCACCCCAAAGGAGGCCGACATGGTATCAATTATTGTCACCTGAGAAGAAGGGGCTAAAATATTGTTGCGGGCCTGTACCGCCGCCTGATAAGTGCCGCCCAATTTCGCAGAATGATGAATTGAAACCACGCTATCGCCGCTTTTCAGGATTTTTTTATACAGTTCCTCGAAAGTTTCGACGGTGGGATGGCTGGTAGTGGGCAGTTCCATTCCGGCGGGCCAACTTGCCAGGCGGCGATGATATTCTTCCGCACTTATATCAACCCGATCCAGATAGGCTTCCCCATTAATGATAATTCGCAGGGGTACAACAAGAATCCCGTATTCATGCACCATTTCGGGCGGCAAGTCACAGGTACTATCGGTGACAATTCTAACTTGCGGCATTGGATGGCATGTCCTTGCAAGCCTGACTTTCAGCACCGGGGTCAAAATACCCGACCTAAAGCCAACGGCGATTAACTCGATATATCTAATCTAAGCAAAAATCATTTAACCAAAAACCCGTAATTCTTGACCCAGCAGTAACCCTTATTATTCAACCGAAATAATGTAGTGATAGTGGGGTTGCCCACCGGCTACCACCTCAACCGTCTGAGACGGGTAGCGGGCTTGCGCTTGTGATTGCATTATTTCAGCTTCCGCCGCGCTTACATCCTCGCCATAATAAAAGGTCAGGATTTCGCTATCGGCGGCTTTCATCATTTCCAGCAATTGCCAGACAGTATCTTCTTTGCTCTCCGCCGCCAGCGCCAGAGCATCATCCAGCAAGCCCACCCACTGACCTTCCGTAATCGAAATGCCGTTGACGGTGGCAGTACGAGCCGCCCGTGTGACCTCGCCAGTTTTAACCAGCGACAGACTTTCGGTCATCTGGGTGGCATTATCTTCCAGGTCGGCAGCATAATTGAAGCTCAGTAAGGCCGTCACCCCTTGCGGAATAGTCGTCGTCGGCACGACCTTCACTTTTTTGCCAGTCGGCAGATTTTCGACCTGACGAGCAACCATGATAATATTTTTGTTATTGGGCAGAATAATAACGTTTTGGCCTGGCACTTTCTTGACCGCTTCCAGTAAATCCTGGGTGCTTGGGTTCATGGTCTGCCCGCCCTGAACCACAAAACTTGCCCCGGCATTCTTGAAGGCTTTGCCCAGGCCCTCTCCGGCGGCCACCGCCACAATCGAAATATCGGAAGGGTTCGCCTCCGAGGGTATCTCTTCGGCGGCTTCGGGCGCAATCGGGGTGGCTTTACCCTGGCCTTTCAGGAAATCGCGCTCGTGCTGCACTTGCATATTGTCCAGCTTTATCTGGTCGAGCGCCCCCAGCCCGGTGGCAAAAGCAATGACTCTGCCGGGGTCTTCGGTATGAATATGGACCTTGAGCATCCGGCTATCGCCCACGATGACCGCGCTGCGACCCATCTCGACCAGTTGTTCCCGGACGCGCTCAAAGTCCATCGGTTCGCGGGCAAAGACCATAAAGTTAGTGCAATAGCCAAAAGCCTCGCTCTCGTCCATATCGTCATCTTCTTTAAGCGCAACTTTTGGTTTAGCCTTTTCGACTTCGCTCAGTTCGGTCTTAACCAGCTTTTCGCCACGCAGGTGCTTGAGCGCCCCTTCCAGAATGACATAGCAACCGTGACCCCCGGCATCCACTACGCCGGCTTCGCGCAGAGTTGCCAGCAGGGTTGGAGTGCGGGCCACCGAATCGCGGGCCATATCTACCGCTTTTTTCAGAACATAATAGATATTATTATGCTCTTTGGCGGCGGCCTGGGCTGCCTCGGACACTTCGCGGACTACTGTCAGCATTGTACCTTCGGTGGGCTTGATGACGGCGCGATAGGCCCGCTCTTTAGCTTTGACCAGACCATCGGCTAAATCCTGGGCGGTAAATTTTTCCTTGCCCTGCAAGCCATCCGCCAATCCCCGAATAATCTGGGAGAGAATCACCCCGCTATTGCCGCGTGCGCCCATCAGGGCTGCATCCGAAAAACGCTTGCCGACTTGCTCGGCGGTATCGCCATCATGGGCGGTGGCCTTTAGCTCCTCGACTGCCGCCAGCATCGTCCGGCTCATATTCGTGCCGGTGTCGCCGTCCGGGACGGGATAGACATTCAAGGCGTTAATCGCCTCGGTGTGCTGTTCCAGCCATTCGGCACTGGCATAGAGCGCCTGCCGCAGCGACGCACCACTACAAGGCTGCCCCCAAACCGGGTCGGCGGCAGTAATATCGCCTGTTCCATTCAAATTTGGGTCCTGAATCGCAACATTGCCTTCGGACATCTGGATTTGTGGGTTCTCCCCGCTCAAGTCAATTCCTCTCCCAACAAGTTACAATAGATTATGGGCAAAGGCCCTGCCATGTCCTGGCTTAAAATTCTAAGTTAAATCCTGACTTCGCCACTTTTAGGAATAGTCCCCTAATTTTCTTTACGGTGGCGCTCCCGTTTACCGCTAACCCCGTTTTCCAACTGGCGCAACCCCTGAACATTGACATTAACCTCGGCGACGGGCCGCCCCAGGTGACGCTCAATCTCGAATTTGACGGTAGTCATAATATTATGGGCCACTTCGCTGATGCGCGTGCCATACTCGATAATCACATACAAGTCTACAATGATGAAATCGCCATCAAAGCGCACCTGAATAGCCTCGCGGTATTGTTCGGGACGGAGCATTTCGGCTTTTCCGCCCCGCAACCGGCGCGAAGCCAACCCGACTACCCCATAAGCCTTTTCGGTCACGGCCTGGGCCGCGATAGTCATAATCGCTTCGGGGGCTACTTCGACCTTGCCTAGATTTTCGACTGCTACCGCCGGGGGAGTTTGCCCGGTGGATGCGCCGTAGCTTTCTACGCTGGTATCTTTCTTCATTTTATTCTTATTTCAAGTTCTTTTTGAGCTATTCGCGGCCTGGGGTGCAAGCCGCGAAGCAGTCGAGCGGCCTGGGCGGATTTGCCAAACCAGTCGCAATATGTTAAACTATTCATCCGTTGACCGCCCTAAAAGGCCAGGGTCAATTCGTGGTAAATGATACAGCAAAATAACTAATTCGTAAAGGGGGTAAATCGCAATTGTCCGGTAAATGTGAAGTTTGTGGCAAGATACCTGGCTTCGGTCACAATGTCAGCCACTCGGCCCGCAAGACCAATCGGATGTGGATGCCGAATATTCAGCATAAAATGGTTATGCTCAAGGGGGAAGTCGCTCCCAAAAAACGCTATATCTGCACTCAGTGTATGCGTACTCTGCAAAAAGACCGAGTATAGGCAGGAGCTAAGGCGGCAGGCTAAAGGATGAACAATTCTTGGGATGCTCCGTCGCTAGTTTCGGCTCTAATTCTAAAGCAAAACTTGAAGGTCAGCTCGTTCCCCCGGCTGGCCTTTTTGGTGTATTATTTTACCTTCGCCGAATTGTGATAGAATAGATTAATCGCGGTAATTTTCAGGCGAGTAGTGGCGTTCTACTATATGTAATGCAAGGCCGAGGTATGTAAAGGCCGAAGATTGAAGAAACGATGATTAAACTATGGTCATCAAAAGTTTGCCTCTAATCTGGAAAATCGGGAAGAAAGGGGCAACCTTATCTGAGTACAAGTGAAGATTTCCGACTGATAGCGCGAGTAAAAGCGGGGGACATCGCGGCCTTTGAGCTGATTGTCACCGAGTACGAACCCAAGTTGGTACGCTTTATCTACGGCATGACCCACGAGCGCGAGTTAGCAGAAGATTTGGTGCAGGACACCTTTATCTCAGCCTATCGCGCTCTGGTCAGCGCCCCGGACGACTTGAGGCTATCAGCCTGGCTGTATAAAATTGCCTTGAATAAAGTACGAAGCGAAAAGCGGCGCAAACGGCCCGTTATTTTAGACGTGCCTGCTTTTGCGGAAGACAGCAACCGGCCAGAGGATGCTCAACCGGTTTTGAACCTGCCCGACCCGCGCCTTGAGCCGGGCGAGCAGGTGGTTCAACGCCATCAGATTTTGGACACCCTGGCTCAACTGCCGGAAGACCAGGCGACGGCCCTGATGATGGACTCACAGGGCTATGGGGATGAGGAAATTGCCAGCGCCCTGGAATGTAGTCTGGGCGCGGTTCGCCAGAAGCTTTTCCGAGGTCGGAAAGCATTTAAGGCTCTTTATGACACATTATAGACCCCTGAGTGTTCGGGTTATCTATAATTTGCAATCTCTCTGGGATAGGTAGTGATTTGGCTGAGAATAACGGACAAAACCGGGATGACCGGGATAATATAGAGGAATTTGAGGACGACCCAACCCTGCGGGAACGGGTGCGGCAGGATATTCGGGCCGCGCTTGAGCCGGAAGCGTCCGGTTTTCAATCGCGCCGAGCGGCGATTATGGCCCAACTTCGGGCCGAGCAAGCTGCCCCGCCGACCGTCGAGCAATCAGCGGCAACCTACGCCCCTCAAATTCTAACAAATCCCCAAAATGACCTGTCTCCGGTCAATTTTGAGGAACGGGCGGCCCAGCGCCGTCCGCAGCGAGGTTTCGCTGTCCCACGCTGGGCCGGAGCGTTAGCCGCCAGTCTGGTGGTAGTGCTGGTGGGTGGGATAATGTTTTTGCTCTTATCGCCCAATAATTCCACTTCCTCGACTGCGCCGCAAGCGGTAAATTTTGCCAAAGCCACCAGCGCCGCCAGCGAAGCTTCCCGCAATTCGAGCAATGTCAGTGATAACGCCAGAGCGGGAACAGCGACTGCCGCCCCCGCTGCCGTCGCCGGAGCAGCCGCACCTGCTATCGCGCCTACCCAGCCAAAAGCCACTAATGTTACCACTGCGGCGGCAGCTACAACGGCAGCAGCTACGACGGCGGCGGCGGCAGCGACTACGGCTGCCGCCACGACTGCCGCAGCCGCCACCACTGCCGCTGCCGGGGCTGCCGCTCCGCCAGCATCTGCCGCTACCCAAGCGCCGTCCGGGACAAGTTTGCAAAGTCAGGCGGCGGGTCTAATTCCGGCCTATCCCAAAGCGGTCAATCTGGTGGCAGAAAACCCGGCCTTGCGTAGCTTTTTGCTGGCGCAGGCCAATCGCCTAACCGCCAATAGTAATCGGCAAGACCGCGGGCTGTCCGAGGCCAATATTGGTCGCTATAACTTCCGGGCCAGTAAAGTAAGCAGTGTTAAAGCTGAAGATGTCATCAAATTTTATCAGGACGAAGCCGACAAGCAATTTTGGGGATTGAGTACCACCGTTTTGCAAAATGACGATAAATTGCGGTTGCGCTGGCTGTATGTCAATACCGGCAACGAGCGAGTTGGAATCTTGATTGTCGAGGTGCTGGACAATGCGGCGGGCGACACGGTAGCCGGGCCGGGCAAGCTGATCAAGGGTGATACCGCGATTTTGGTGGCCGGGTAATAGGTTATTTCTTGACCGACAGCTTACTGGGTGGCCCGGTTTTGATTACTCCGATAAAGCTGGTTTTGTCGAAGTGCCAGTTATAATCGGTCTGGTAAATTGTAATATTCGCGGCTTTCTCGATTTGGGCGATGCGCCTAGCGATAAATAATAGCGCCACCCCCATCAGAATAGTCAGACCGCCAAAGGCCAGCCATAACACCAGACTACGACTCCCGATAAGTAGCCCGGCGAATATTATTCCAACTGCAATGAGAATCGCCAGGGTAATCTGGCGACGACGCAAACTGACCGGGGCGGGCCGATTGAGGGTGGCTTTTATCCGAGCTACTCCTTTGAGTTGATTGACTGTCGCCAGATACGGCCCTAGTGGAATGAGAATTAAGAGCAGTCCGGCGGCAAAAGTAAAGCCGTCCGCCGGTTCAAGGAGGACTTTCCAATCTATCAGCCACCTGAAAACCCATAGTAGCCCCAATATTGCCATTATCCCCAGCCCTATAATCAGGCTATAAAGGCCATAACGCCAAAAAACATTGCGGATTGCCAGCTTTTGTTCCATATTTATTCCCGAATTTTATTGTAACAGTTCCGCCAGCCTTGCATTTGTCACACCCCTTTATGGGGTGTGAGCGAAGCGAAGAATCTTTATCCTTCGCTTCGCTCAGAATGACAGGGGGTGATAGTTACATTTTATCCCCGAATTTTATTTTCCGATACAGAAATTAGCAAAAATTTCGTGCAAAAGCGAGTCCTGAACACTTTCGCCAGTAATTTCGCCCAGCGCCTCTAGCGCCAATCTTAAATCAATCGAAACAAAATCCGCCGGAAGCGCCGCGTCGCTGCTGGCAATCGCCGCCGTCAGATGTTCGTGAGCGCGTTGCAGAGCGCGACGATGGCGTTCATTCGTAACCATCACGCTGCGAGTCGCCAGATTCTGCCCGCCCAGGGCCAGTCGCGCCAGGGTTTCTTCCAGTTCATCCAGCTTTACGCCCGTCCGGGCCGAAATCCCGACTATCGGTAGGCCGGGCAATTGCGCGGCTAATTGCTCCGCCGTAACTAACTGTGGAGTTAGGTCAAGCTTATTCAGGATGATACAGGCCTTTTTGCCACTAGCGCGGGCTAATTCGGCCTGGACTGCTTCGATTAAAACCAAATCGCCCGACAAAAGGGCGCGACTGCCATCCAGCACCAGCAGCAACAAATCGGCACTGGAAAGGGCCTGACGACTGCGCTCGATACCCAGCGCCTCCACTACATCTTCGGTGGCGGTGATACCGGCGGTGTCCACTAGCACGACTGGCACGCCCCGAATATTGACCGTTTCTTCGATAATATCACGGGTCGTCCCGGCAATCGGGGTGACGATAGCCCGGTCTGACCGCAGCAAGGCGTTCAGTAGGGAGCTTTTGCCGACATTCGGCAGGCCGACAATCGCGGCCTTTATTCCCTGGCGATAGATTATCCCGGCCTCGGCGGTTGCCAGCAGGTTTTCCAGCTCAGATAACGTAGCCTCTAGCTGGGGCGCAACTGAGGCGGGTGGAACATCGTCTTCCGGGAAATCAATCATAGCTTCTAGCCAGGCCAGACTGCTCAAGAGACCCTGTCGCACTCCCGCAATCCGGCGCGATAGATTCCCGGCAAGCTGACCGAGAGCTTGTTCTAGTCCCGGCCCGGTCTTGGAACGCACTATATCCATAACTGCTTCGGCCTGCGCCAAATCCACCCGCCCATTCAGAAAGGCCCGCAAGGTAAATTCGCCCGGTTCAGCCAGCCGCGCTCCTTCCCGTAAGGTCAGATTCAGTACCCGCTCAAGGGGCATCGCCCCACCGTGACAGTTAATCTCGACCATCGCCTCACGGGTATAGGTGCGGGGCGCGGCCAGATAGACCGCCATCACCTCGTCTAAAGGCCCGGCCTGCCCCTCGGCAGCGACGGTATCTACAATCTGCCCATAATACAAACGGTGGCTTTCAAAGCTCTTACGGGTGCGCCCACCTGGTGTCCGGTATATTTTTTGCAAAATGCCCAGCGCCTCCGGCCCACTTAGCCGAACAATCCCAATCCCGCCTTCGCCCAGGGCGGTGGAGATGGCACTAATCGTATCGGTATACATTTTGAAAATCCAGTTTTCGCTAAATCAAGCTATCATGGCTTGCAATGGCTATTGTACACCACTCCCGGATTTTTGGTTTTTGCCTCAAACTTCAATAATTCTTCAACAATTTTACCCGGCTCATTAAATCGTGGCAAGGAAATTGCAAGACTAATTATCAGGACACTGCTAACCATTCCAATATCGGAAAGTATCAAACCGATGAGAAGAAGGTTAGCACTAAGTAAACAGAAGAAAGGACGGTACGAAATGGCTAAAACCGTAATCGGTCTCTTTGACACTATGACCGAAGCTCAGAACGTAGTAAAAGATTTGACCGACCAGGGCTTTGACCGTAACCATATTGGTTTGGTAGCTAACAATGCGACTAATGCCAGTCTCAAGGGTACGGACTCTGACGGAAATACGATGGATACTACTGACCGAGGCAACAGTGCGGGCGAAGTTGCCGGAACTAGCGCGGTTGGCGGTACGGTAGTTGGAGGAGTTGTTGGCGCATTGGTTGGTTTTGGGGCGCTGGCTATTCCTGGCATCGGCCCAGTGATTGCCGCCGGTACGCTGGCAACCGTTTTGGGTAGCACCGCGTTAGGCGCTGGAATTGGGGCTGCCGCCGGTGGTCTGATTGGGGCGCTGGTAGGACTAGGCGTGCCAAAAGAAGATGCCGAATATTACAATGAAGGGGTCCGACGGGGTGGCACTTTGGTCACGGTGAAAGCCGACGATGACCAGGCTCAGGATGCCTATAACATCATGCAAAACCATGGCGCAGTAGATATTGACGAGCGCGGCGCAAATTGGAAAAACGAAGGTTGGAAGGGCTATGACAACAGTGAGCAGCCTTATGCCGCTGAAAAGGTGCAGGACTACCAACAGTCGGCCATGAGTAGCCGCCCGGTACAGGCTACCAAAGCCGCCGCCGATAATCTCAAGTCGGATATGGATGAGGCGGGACAGACCTTGACCGGCAATCGCAGCGCGGGCGGGCGGATGTATACTCATGTTGAGAACCGTTCGGCAGTGGGTCTCAACCCATCACCGACTATGACCGGCAGCTTTGCCAGTTTTGACCGCGATTTCCGCAATCACTATCAGGGGATGGGCGACACCAATATTGCCTACGAGCAGTATGAGCCAATCTATCGCTACGGCTACGATCTGGGCAGCGACTCGCGCTACAGTGATAAAGATTGGAGCAGCGTTGAGACTGAAGCTCATCAGCAATGGGACAACAAAAATCCCGGCAACACCTGGGATAAGGTAAAGGACAGTGTTCGCTTTGCCTGGGACCGGGCGCGGGGCGCAGTCTCGGATGTCGTCAACAGCGACAGCAACTATCGCACTATGTAATGCGTGGGCGGAGTAAATAGCTTTAGGGTGACTATCAAGGTTGCCCTTAGCAATTAACTTGATAAAAGAGGTTGAGTCGGTCTAATCTGACCCAACTTCTTTTCATTTATTATGATTATTATAAATGGAGCAAATAAATGAGTAATGAGGGGATGCCTACACCTTCGCGTCCGGCCAGCGAAAAAGATAGTGGCGAAAATAAATCAGTGCGAAGGTCAGTAGGAATGTATGACCGCCCTGCCAAGCGCACCTTGCCACCGATGATATGGATAGCCTTAGCGGTTTTTATGCTGTTGATTATTGCGGCCTCGATTTTGTTTTTGTTACCCCGCTAGAAGCCGATGGGGGTACATTGTACCCCTCTCCCGCAAAGTACATATAATTACGGGGCATTACCATAAAGCACGGCGAAAAAACTTTCGGTTGGGCCGACATCTGTTATACCAAGTAATCTGGCAAAAGAACCGGGTACAAGACTTACCCCGACTAACAATTTGCCCTTTTGGTAAATGCCATAATAACCCCCGGCGGCATTCAGTTGACTGGACAAACTTTGCATTCCCAATAGCCCCAAATATAAGTCGGTGACATCCTTCCAGCCGATTTTTTCCAGTTCGGCTTTATAAAAAGTCTTTATTTTAAGAGTTGAGTCAGCAGTAGCATAATATTCCGATACCAGACCCTTAACTAAGGCCGTAGCATCCCCACTAAATTTGAACTGACTAAGGCCCCGGTCAAAGATTTCCGGTGATACATCCAGTTTTCTTGCGCCCGGATAGAGTGGCAGATTAAAGCTGGCCGGATTTACCGTAACCGTGACCCCGGCGGCAGTCGTAACCGGGCTTGAGGCGAGAGTGGTAGTCAGAGCGGTAGGCTGAAGCGCCTGAACCGAACCTGTAGCCGTCGGGTCATTGGTAGTTGATGGCTTATTATTCAAGACTATAATCAGGCCGACCACCAGGGCTATTAACAGCAAGCCCAATCCGCTCAGAGCGCCTATTAACAATCCAGCCGGGCGCTTTTTATCCGTCAAGCCAGCTTCCGCCGGAATTACTGAATTGACCGGAACTGGTTGGGTCAAGAATGGCCCATTAGGGCTACTGGCAAGCGGTGTAACTGGCCCAGGTATAGACGGCGTAGCCAGGGGTGTCACTGGCTGGGGTTGGGTAGGGGTAGGAGTTGCTTTTGGCGGACTGGCTAACGCGACAGTCGCCTCAACCCCTAAGGTCGGGTCAGTGACCGGCAAGCTGGCCCGAAAAGCTGCTACAAAGTCGCCTACCCTTTGATAACGCGCTGTTGGGTCTTTCGCCAGAGCTTGTTCAAGCACGGCCTGTAATTTTTGAGGCAGGCGCGGGTTAAAATTATCCAGTTGGGGGACCGGGCTGCTGATGTGGCCTTGCATTAAATCATAAGTGTTTTTACCACCTCGACGGCTGCCATAGGGCAATTGCCCGGTCAACATCTGAAATGTGACGATCCCCAGGCTGTAGATGTCCGAGGCTGGCTCGACGTGGCGAGCATCCCGGAACTGTTCCGGCGACATATATTCGGGCGTACCCATGCCGATTTCCGAAGCGGTCAGGTCATAGCCATCCTCGTGGGCAATCCCGAAATCCGCCAAAAGCAAGCTATTTTCGGCGTTAAACAGCAGATTGCTCGGCTTAATATCGCGGTGAATAATTCCCAAAGGGTGCGCGAAATCCAGCCCGTCAGCCGCCTGTTCCAGATACCCGGCGATTTCAGGCAGGGTCAGCCCTTGTTTGATTCGCCGATTAAGGTCGCCGCCCTGGGCATATTCCATCACCAGATAAGGCAGGCCATCCTGTTGACCGTAGTCCTCGGCCTTGACGATGTGGCGATTGGCGCGTAGTCGGTCCAGAATCGCCACTTCCCGCTCAAACCGCTCTAATTCCTGGGCGCGAGGTCGCAACACAAATTTGATGGCAACTGGCGGTTTGTAGGAAAGTCGGGCATGGCGAGCCAGCCAAACCTCACCCAGACCACCTTCACCGAGCTTCTTGTCCAAAATATAATTGCCAAAATTTTGGCCTGTCGCCAGTTGCCCCGGAATACGCATTTTCTGCCTTTAAGATTGTGCTAGATTTAGGCCTTCTTACTTATACCGATGTCACTAATCATTATTTTATTCTACCACCTTTTTAATATAACGTAAGTAGTCCGTAAAAGGGACTACCACGATTCAGCCCTTTTTTTGTAGCACTAAATACTATCAAAGCCCTACCCCTGTGTTAAACTTTTGTCAGTTACCCGGTAGATTTGCCGGATGTTAAAGACTGTTCCATCCAGAGTTCTACTATTTATTGCGCCAGGTCGGGCCACAACCAGCCCTGCCATTGTTTTGATACGTCCAAAAAAGCGGGCAATTTACCCGAATTAATGATTAGCTGAACGTGGATATAACCCATAGAGAAAGGTTTCACTTATGTCTCAAAGAATTATAGCCGTCTATGGCAAAGGTGGTTCCGGCAAAAGCTTTTTGACCAGTTGCCTGAGTGTGCGGATGGTACAGCAAGGGCGGCGGGTGCTGCAAATCGGCTGCGACCCCAAGCACGACTCGACGGCCACTCTTTTCCGGGGCGTGTTGCTGCCGACCATCCTGGAAGTCTGGCGCGAGTTCCACGAAAACGGCGATGACGACAGTCTGACCGCCGGGGATGTAATCTTTGAGCGAGGCGGGGTCTATGCCGCCGAACTGGGTGGGCCGGAAACCGGGCGGGGTTGTGGGGGCAAAGGCATCGTCCTGGGCTTCGATACTCTGATGAAACTTGGTCTCGCCGATTGGGACTTTGATGTAATTCTGCTCGACTTTTTGGGCGATGTAGTTTGCGGGGGTTTTGGCATGAGCTTCGCCCGCTCGATTGCCCGCGAAATTATGATTGTCGCCGGAAACGACCAGCAATCGCTCTATGTCGCCAATAACGTCAGCCGAGCCGTCGCCCACTACAGCGAAGAAGGCAGCACCAGCGAAGTGCTGGGCCTTATTCTGAACAAAGACGATGGAACAGGGGTGGCCCAGGCTTACGGCGAACAGGTCGGTCTGCCGATTCTGGCGAATATGCCCTTTATCCCCGGCGCAGTCACCATGAAAGATGCTTTCGAGGTGATGGAACTCCCCGAAATGCGCGACGCAGTAGACCGCTTGATTGAGAGCATTGACCAGACCCAATCGGTAGTCCCAAGTCCGCTCGACTTTGAGGAATTTTATCGCATGTTCCAGCAAAAGACGCGAGGCCGTCTACGCTCGGCTAACGTCTCGGAACTATTGCACCGCGAGGAGGCACTGGCTTATGCTTAATCCAGGCGAAGAACTGAAATCTGGGCGCACCATCAATCTGGCAACCAAAGCCACCGATAAAGAAGTCAGCGTCGGCGATGGCAAGGGCGAGTGTAGCATGCATAGCTCGACTATGTGTCCGGCCTTTGGCTCGCTGCGGGTCACGATGCGAATTGAGGGGATGGTGCCGGTGCTGGTCGGGGCAGTAGGTTGTCTCTATGGGCTGGACTTTGTATCGCACTTTTATGGAGCGAATAAACCGATTGTCTCGCCTTCCCTGACCGCCCGCGAGTTGATTCAAAGCGACCTGACCGATAAAGTGCTGGACATCATCAAGGACGTAGTAAAGCACGAATCGCCCAAAATGATTGCGGTGATGTCGCTGTGTACCCCGGAAACCAGTGGCTTGCATCTCGAACTGCTGCCCCGGCAACTGGATGGCACCGATATTATCCCGATGCGCGTCCCGGCCTATGGCGTACCGACCCACGCCGAGGCCAAAGATGTCGCCATCAGCCAGATTCTCAAGCGGCTGGGCGAAAATATGGTAGAAAATGGCAAAGAGGATGAAATTGCCAAAGATGGGGTCGTAACCGTCGGCGAGGTCTTCCCGACTGACCCGCTCCAAATTGGGGCAGTGTTGCAACGGTTGGGCATCAAGCACGTCGCCCACCTGCCTCACAAGGAACTTCCGGCTTTTTATGATGCTCCCAAAGCCAAAGTCGCGGCGATGATTCACCCATTCTATGACCGCACCGTTAAGGAACTGGATTTGCTGGGGGTCAGTCCGCTTTACAGCGCCCCAGTGGGAGCTTTCGGGACGTATGATTGGATTAAACGCATGGGCGCTTTGCTGCGAATTGACCCGGCGGAAGTCGAGAAAGTCGCCGACGATGAGGCCCAGAAGGTCGCCGACGAACTGGATGCGAACCGATTGGACGGGATAAAAATGATGGTGGCGGGCTACGAAGGCAGCGAAATGCTGTTCGCTCGGCTAATGGTCGAGGCGGGCGCGAATGTCTGTTATGTTTCGACCAGCGTCCGCAACGGCCCTGGCACTAAAATAGACCAGGCCTGGTTAGCCGAGCGCGGTATCCCAGTATTATTCCGCAAACGCCACGAGGACGATTTGCAAGCTCTGGAACAGCTTAACCCCGATTTGGTGGTCGGTAGCAGCAACCTGGAAGCTGTCGCCAAGCGGCGCGGTATTCCGGCGGTCTACTATACCAATATCGTGGCGGCCCGCCCCATCATGTTCTCCGCCGGAGTACGTCCGTTGGTCGAGCATA
The DNA here is from genome assembly GCA_038245615.1 of Chloroflexia bacterium. Classification (GTDB taxonomy): domain Bacteria; phylum Chloroflexota; class Chloroflexia; order Chloroheliales; family Chloroheliaceae; genus 54-19. Next base: position 23,770 of record JBBRSG010000020.1, read on the forward strand.
TGAAAACCATCCTGGGCCAACTCAACACGTACACCGCTATGCGCGATTTCTTCGCCGAAACCGTCGCAGCAGACCCGGTGCGCGAGGCAGTCAAACTCGGATTTTAGTGGCAGGGGTCGGGGAATTTACGATTTACGACCGAGGAACTCTACCTGGATTTTCCCTGACCCCCGGCCCCCTAGAAAGGTACACTCACTCATGGTGGATAAGAAGGACCCGTTTTCGGCGGATTTTGACCCGATGGACGATGACGATTTCGGCGGCTCGCCCCGGCCCAAGCCGCGTCCGACTAATACCGTCGTCCGCAAACCCTCGGCCTTAGATATGGATGACGAAATCGGGATGGGCGACGATGATTTTGCCGCCCCTAAATCGCGGGTAGAAACTCCCAAAAATAAGGCCTCGGTGCTGGAAACCGATAAAACCTCCCAGATTGGCTTTACTGCCAGCAAAACCGGAGTGGGCGATTTCTGGGCCTCGGCCCGCACCACCAACAAACCGGGGGCGGATAAAAAGAAAGCCGCCGATACTGGCTTTGAGGCCGATGAAAATAGCGGGAGCGGTGCGCCGACCAAAAACGCTTTTATCCGTCGCAAAGATAGCGTCAAAGTGGACGGCGAGGCCAGCGAGCGGGACCGCATCCGCCGCAGTGCCGAGGCCACCTTTGGCGACGAGGGCAAGGATGCTCCCAATATTCCGCTCGATACCCCGGTTTCCAACGGCTATTGGGGGGCGATGTGGGCCTTTACGTCGCTGCGGGATGTCGAGGTAGTAGTAGATGCTCCGGTAGGCTGCTACAGTCTGCCCGCCACCGCGATTGTGAACTACACCGAAGCTCTGCCCGAACTGGAAAACCTGGCAAGCTCGAATATCACCGAAATTGAAGTGACATTGGACGGTACGACCCGCAAGGTGCTGGATGCAGTGCGGCGAGTGAAGCAACGCGAAAAAGACAAGGGTCTCAAAAAACACCTGATTGTGGTCAGCAGCCAGGAGAGCGAACTAATTGGGGCGGATCACAATGTGAGCCTGAGTCGCAAGCATCCCGACGCGATTTATTTCACCAGCCATTCTTTTGAGGAGGACGAATGGCGCTCAAGGGATACTTCCTTGCTATGGCTCTATGAGGAGGTCAAGCGGCGCGGCGAAATGAGTGTGCCGGATAAACAGACCGGCGTGCGAGTGAATATTATTGGCCCGACCTATGGCTGTTTCAATAGTTATGCCGATTTGCACGAAATCAAGCGGCTTATCCGGGGCGCGGGCGGCGAAATTCACTATGTTTATCCCTTTGAGGCCAATTATACCGAAATGCACAAGCTGGAAGAAAGCGCGGTCAATATCGTCATGTACCGCGAGTTTGGCAGCCAATTAGCCCAAAAGCTCGATAAGCCGTTCCTGTACGCCCCTATCGGGATGCGCCCGACAACCGAGTTTATCCAGGAACTAGGGCGGCTACTAGGAACCAGCGAACAGGCCGAAGCCTTTGTCAAGGCCGAAAAGCGCGATACCCTGTTGCCAGTTTGGGACATCTGGCTGGGTGCGCCCCAGGATTTCTATAGCACCACCAAAGTAGCGATTGTTGCCAACGAAAGCTATGCTCTGGGGCTGGAAAAATTCCTGCGGGACGAATTGGGGATGCCCATCAGCCTGGTGGTCAACCGCCAGCAATCGAATGATACTAATCAGTGGTTGCTGCGTAACAAGTTGGCCCGTGAGCGCCCGACTATCGTAATGGGAAGTATGAACGAGCGGATTTATATCGCCGAGGCGGGAATTCCGTCGCGCTTTATCGGGGCAAGCCTGCCTTTGCCGCTGATTACCCGTTCCACCGGCACGCCCTACATGGGCTATAACGGGGCAGTCTATGTCATGCAGATTATTACCAACCTGATATTTGACGTGCTGTTCGATATTCTGCCCAAAGAACGGCGCACCCCCGGCGTGAACGGGGCTGCCGCCAGCAATCAGCATGGTCATAACCCCGGCGCAACCAAACCGGCCCAGCCTACCGAAAAGTTTTCGGTCAAGCTGGACGAATTGAGCGGCGACCTCAAGTGGTCGGCGGAGGCCAAAGTGGTATTTGACCAGATACTTGATAAAGTACCCTGGGTAGCCCGGATTTCGGCTTCGGACAAGCTGCGCCAGGTAGCGATTGCCGAAACCCGCGCCGCCGACCAAAGCGAGGTAACTCCCCAATTTGTGATGAAAGCCTTACCCCAGGTGATGATGTAGTAGTTATCAAAAGAGCCGGTTTGTCGCAATGCGACAAACCGGCTCTTTTGATATTTCAAGATATAATTTACCCATTCAGTTTGTACAAAGCGGTAATGCGGTCATACGGGCCAACGCAATAAATCGCGTCGCCTTTGCTTAAAATCACTTTTTGGGGGTCGGGATAAAACTTTACGTCCTCTTTAATCCCGACCATAATTCGCTCGGCCTGGATTAGCGGGCCGACTGGCTGCAAGGGCGATTCTTTGGGTTGCTCAATGTAGGCCAGCACATTTATCCCGGTCTGTTGATAGACCCAGCCCACCGAGTGCCCTTCCAGTTCGCTGCCCGCTTTTACTTTCAGGCGCGTGACAATAAAGGTGGTCTGGCGACCATAAAAAGTGGTGATAACCTCATAATTCAGCGCACTAGCCACAAAATAAGGTGCAGCCAGGGCCGAACTGCTGCGGGCGGTGTGGATATTAAAACGGTTTTCGATTTTCTCCGCCAGACTTCGGTCAAACAACCGCAAAACTACTTTCAGGCCGGGATTCTTGTCGCGGGCGTTCACGGCGGTTTCCAGGTTCACCAAATCATCGTTGGTAGTCACAATCACACACCGGGCTTTGGCGATATTTGCCATATCGAGCGATTCGGGCATCCGAGCATCGGCGTGAATCACTGGCACTCCCAGATTGCGAGCCAGATTATTATAAGGCCCGTTTTCATCCTGCTCAATGACCACCACCTCTTCCCCCCGCGCTACCAGACCGCGCAACACCTGATAGCCAACTCCCCCCAGCCCGGACAACACCACGTGATTGCTCATAAAAGTGGCCCGTTGCTGGCCCAACACCTGACCTATCCGCTTCGATATAATATAATTGGTAATATAAGCGTTGACGATACTCAACAAGACGATACCCAAAAACCCGACGGCAAAGCCGAAAATCATTAGCTCCGGCTTGGTTTTGGCGCTAAAAATAGTCTGGCCCGTGACCATATTCAGGCCAAAATATAGGGCATCAGCGATTTCATCCTGTCGGTCAAGCAGTAGCACCAAAAAGGCCGTAACTACCAGCAATCCAAAAAGGATTAAAGCCCAGCGAAAAGGCCGATCACGTAGAACATCTCTAAAAACCCGTCGAACTGAACGCTGCCATCGCAAGAAACGATTAGCCCTCTTTTTGGGTGGGGCTTTTTGGAAAACTGAATCGCGGCGCTGGTTTAGTTCGCGCTGGTCGAGCCGCACTTCGTCGGCAATTATCAAATCCTGGACGCGCCCGACCAGATAGACCATATCGCTGGTTTGCAGTCTGGTATCGGGTAGAGGACTGGTATCTAGCTCAAGGCCGGGTGCGCCATCAGGGTCAGTCACCGATTTTTCAATCTGAATCGGCGAAAAAAGGCCGTAAAGCCCCCGCAAGGTATCGGCACGGCTGGGACGGTCACGGACTACCGCCATTTCCTCTTTTTCAATCTCAAAGAGGTGCAAAATTTGATTGGGCAACAGGGCGGCAGTTACAAAAGTGGTGCTGGTAAGTACCGGCAAGCTCAACGCCTCGGCATTGGGCATGGCATCTACCAGCTTTTCAGCGACCTCGCTGGTGCCAAAGCTGGCGACCTTACGAATACCGGGCCGCAGGTTTTCAGCTTCCAGAATAGTTTCTAGATTCTTGAGGTCTTCGTCCGAGACCGTCACGATGGCCCGCGCCGTCATTATCCCGGCCTGTCGCAATACCCCTGCCGAGCGACTGTCCCGGCGCACCAATGGCACATTCCAGTCTTCTAATATCTCGGCGAATCGCTCTTCGGGCTGGTTATCTATGACTACAATTGCGATATTGGCCTGAATAATCTGCTCGACAATCCGAAATCCCAAATTACGCAATCCGCAAACAATAATATGGTCGTGGAGCGGGGTTTGGTGGGGAGCTAATTCCGCCTCCGATGAAGTAGTCAGCATAAATATTTCTCGTTCACCTTGCTTTTAACTTTCGACCTTTTGCCGTCACATTAAAAATACGTTAGCGTCCGGGCAAAGTTTCGAGCAAATAAAAACTGAAACCATCTTTCTTTTTTTAGCCTGATTTAACCGTTCCTATCCCACCGTTCAATTGCAGAGGGCGATAATGAGCGATGTCATTGCCGCCAGTGCCGTTATCGTCCGAATATGATTCCAGGCTGTCCAGTTGGTAAGATAGCTTGTCCAGAAATGGGCGCGGTTGGGGTCGGTCGGGGCGATTACTTCTAACGCATTGTTTTTAGGTACATTGAACACTATCGTCACCAATAAGTTACCGACCAAATAGAGCATACCTCCGACCAGTAAGTAACTGGCATCTGGCTCTTGCCACCGTAGGACTGACGAGATAACCACCAAGACACTAGCTAGGGCGGTGCCCAAGAAAACCGCTAAGAACAAGGGATTGATAACGGCGACATTGATAGCTTGCATAGCGGCAATACCTTCATTTGGAGGAAGGCGAGAAAGCGCCTTCATTATGAAGACCGAAAAGGCAAAAAAGACTCCCGCCATCAGTCCGCAGCCGAGGGTTGCCAAAAGCGTGAGGACAAAGACCCAATCGTTGATAGTTGCCATAAATTTTCCTGTGAATTATTGCCTAAATGTCAGAAGTATAGGTTCGGTTTAGTTGGCTGCTCTCGTTCTATGCGAAGTTGAGCAGGCAGTACATAGCTCGGATGCAAGTGTTAGCCAGGCGCACTTTTGTGCAAATTGGGAAGCTATAAAATCTATTATACTTTAGCACCCAAAATCTCTCGCATGTTTAGAGAACCGCATGTTCAGCGCAGCCAAACATGTGTTTAAAAAGACCCTTCGCAAAGCGAAGGGTGAGGTTACATTTTATCGAACTACCATTCCTAGTGGAAAGTTATAGGGGAAATTGAGCAATAACTAACTTTCCACTAACAACATTGATTAGTTAGCCGATGGCCCGTTTGGTATTGCTGCGACCATCGTAGGATAGCAATACTTTTTTGCCATCCATCACGGTTTCGAGGTGAACCGAGCGTCCCCACATAGTGTGAACATATTGCAGAGTCTTTTCGGCATAACCCAAATCGAGCGGGGTTTGCTCAAAATAATGCTTGAGATAAAGTTCGCGGTTTTGCTTATAGTCGCCATCCTCGACCATAATAAACGGGTCGCCAAAGTTGGTCATACTACCGACAATCCCATCGCGCACTTTCTCCCAATCTTTTTCGACAATTACCCACTGTCCGTCCCGCTTCTCATACAGATACAAGTCCAATTCCTCGACCATCTCTTTGGTCAGATAGTTCCGCAAAAACGAAGTGTCGTTGTCCAATTCCCGCACCTCGAAGATTTTCTTGCGGCCTTCTCCACCGGGGCGCTTGAGGACATCGCGCTCGTATTCACTGGGCGTTTCCCAACGCTTTTCGATGTCTTCCCAGAGTTTGAGGCCAATGTAATAGGGATTGATACTGCGACGGTTGGGAGACAACACCCCGGCGCTGAGTTGAGCATACTCGGAAAACTCGCCATCGGTCAATTCCAGTTCCCGCATAATCCGCTGATGCCAGAACGAGGCCCAACCTTCGTTCATGATTTTGGTCTGACGCTGCGGCAAGAAATACATGGCCTCGTTTCGCACCATCTCGATAATATCGCGCTGCCAATCTTCCAATTCCCGACTGTAGGTCTTGAGGAAGTGGAGCAAGTCTTTTTCGGGCTGGACTGGGAATTTGCGCCGAATGGCTTTTTCTTTCTCGCGCTCTTTATCGTAGTCGCGGGGTTTGTTGCGCTCATCCAAATCCCATAGGTCGGCATAGGGTGACTCGTAGGGCAGCTTTTTCTTATCTTCCTCAGTCGGGGGGGCGGCCTGCGACTTGACCCGCACATTCGGGTCAATGTGTTCCTCAATCGAAAGTACCGAGTCGAGAAACTTTTCAACTTCATCCGTCCCGTATTTGTTTTCATATCCCCGAATACGGTCAGCGTGCAAGCTGGCAACATCCACCATCTGGCGGCTGGTATGCCCGAAATAGGCGTTATTTTTGAAAAAATCGGTGTGGCCCAGCACATGGGCAATAATCATTTTGTTTTGCCACAGCACATTTGCTTCCATCAGGAAAGCCTGGGAAGGGTTGCTGTTTATCACCAGCTCATATATCTTGCTCAGACCGTAATCATACTGGGTTTTCTGCCGGTAATAAGCCTTGCCGAAAGTCCAGTGGCTAAAGCGCCCCGGAATACCATACCCGGCAAATTCGTACATGATGTCGGCTGGCACAATTTCAAAGTGGGTTGGGTAGGGGTCGAGGCCAAAATTCTCGGCCACCGACCAGCATTCTTCGATGGCCTTACCGATTTCCTTGATGTCTTTATCTTCAATATGACCGTCCCCCGCCCCAGCGGAATTGGGTACATTTAAGTCGAAGCTCATAAGAATCTGTCCTTACTAATTATAAGCGCACCTGACCTGCCTGAGTGGATTTACAGTTATTCAAGTTCAGGCATAATCTGTCAGATACTTTACAAAAGATAAACCGCTTTTCACCTCGTCAAAAAATCTGCGGTCAGCCGTCCAGAATTCACATTTTCTCAAATCCGCCAACGCCGCATAGAGCGCGTCATAAACCCGTTCCTGCCGATACTGCCGGGCAATCTCCCGCGCCCGTCGCATCATATCGGGATGAGTTTCAATTTGAACCCCAATACTATAAAATCGGGACAAGGCGCTATTGGTTCTGGGAAGATTATATCGGCCCGCCAGCAGACGACGTTGCAAGTTACTCTCTAGTTCATATTCCAAAAGAGGCGGCCCAATAAGCCTAACTTTTTGTTTTTTGGCATCTTGCAATAGTAATTTGGCCTTACTGTGAAATGGTTCATCCGTTACTAACCATCTAATAGCAACGTTGGCATCTATCACCCACTCAGTCATAATCAACGTTAGCAGCTATTCGTAAATCACGCTCCTCGCGCATCTGCCGGATACTTTCGCTAGAGTCTGCCTCACCTTGTTGTAAAGCATTCATCACCGCCACTAAATCCAGGTCAGCCATAAATAACTCAAAGGCCTCGTCACATTCCCACCACAACTGTTGTCCGGTTTGCACCGGGAGAGGTAAAGGATCGGGTAAATCAATTTTCAGATGGCTGTTAATCAATGCTACAAAGGTGATTAACTCCTGCGTTGAAAATTGCTTTAGCTGAGAAACCATTGTCTGATTTGGTTGTCTGGCTTCCTCAGCCGAGTAAGCTTTAAGCTCGTGCAGCAAGGTGACAATGTGTTGAGCTTCGGATATTACCTTACTAGCCTCAAGACGTTCTTGCTCCAAAGTTTCCGGGTTGAGCATAGCCGAGGGTTCAGCCTCATATAGCCGGACACTTACAGTCTTGGCCGCATGCACCAGCAAATTGATTTGTCTGCCAAAAGATAGTGCCCCGACCTGCTCGGCAAATTCTTCTAAAGTTAAGTGCTGAACTGTCATAACTATCCCCGCTATCGTGTCCGGCTAGACCGCCGCCCGTTCCGCGTCCGAGGTCGAGAAGAACTTCCGCAGGGCTGGATAGACTTCGCTTTTGTCGGAAATAGTCACTCCTACAAACTTTTTGTTATCTATCCGGCTATAGGCCGACATAAGGGTACTCATCAAGCTGTAGTGGCTTTCGCGGATTTCGCCGTAACCAAACAGGTTGCAGATGTCTATGAACTTGTAGACTAATTCCACGCAGCGGTCATTATCCCAGGGCAGGTTGCCACCGTCCGAAAAGTGGAAAGGATAGATATTCCAATCCGCCGGGCTATAGCGCTCCTTGATAATATCCAGGGCCAATTCGTAGGCGCTGGATACCTGAGTACCGCCGCTTTCACCTTTGTGGAAGAATTCTTCCTCGGTGACTTCTTTGGCCTCGGTATGGTGCGAGATAAAGACAATATTGACCTTGCTATATTTGGTTCGCAAAAAGCGCACCATCCAGAAATAGAAGCTGCGGGCAATATATTTCTCAAAATCGCCCATCGAGCCGGACACGTCCATCATGGCGAAAACTACCGCGTTGGACTGGAATTTTATCTCGCGGTCCCAAGTCTTGAAGCGCAGGTCATCATCGTTGACATCCCCAAACCGGGGATTACCTTTGGCGGCGTTGCGCTTGATATTTTCCATAATGGTGCGCTTTTTGTCGAGGTTCGCCATGATGCCTTTTTTGCGGACATCGGTAAACCGCACCGACTCGCTTTCCATTTCGGCTTGCTTCTTTTCTTCCAGATTGGGCAACCCCAAATCCTCGAAAATCATGGCCGCCAGTTCATCCAGGGTAACTTCGGCTTCGTAATAATCTACCCCCGGTTGGTCGCCCGCGTCCTTGCCCTTACCCGGCCCTGGCTGACCATCCCGCCCAATCACATCGCCGACTTTAGACTCACCGTCACCCTGGCCCACCCCCTTTTGCTGATTGTTGTCATAGCGGAAGCGATATTCGTCTAAAGAGCGAATCGGCACTTTGATGGTTTTCTTGCCATCCGACAGGATAATATTTTCCTCGCTCACAATGTCAGAGAGGTTTTTCTTGATAGCTTCCTTGATTTTCTCTTTGTGACGTTGCTGGTCAATCGGCCCTTTGCGATGCAAAGACCAATCCTGTTTACTGACCGAATACAAACCGTACTTTGAAATATCCATGATACAACCTCTTTGGGAAGGGTCAAAATGAGGGATAAATAATAAAAATAAACTTTTGGGATTGGGGTAAAAGATAAAGTCAGGAAAACCTCAATTTCTCAGGCTTTCCTCGTTCTTCATCTTTTATCCCCCAATCTACATCCTTAGGGCCTAGCGGTTCAAGAGCGAACCGACATAATTTAGCAGGGCGTTGGCGCTCTGGGTAGTATAACCCTGTTCCTTGACCAGGCGGTCAATCACATCATTCATCTTGCGAAGCTGGTCAGGGTCAGGAGTACGAGTGCTGGTCGTAATTTTTACAATATCCTTGAGGTCTACAAACAGCTTCTTCTCGATAGCCTCTTTCAGCCGCTCGTGGCTGGTATACTCAAAGGACTGACCGCGCCGGGCCAGCGAAGAAATCCGAATCAAAATTTCCTCTCTAAACGACTTTTTGGCGTTTTCAGTAATCCCAATCTGCTCCTCAATCGAGCGCATCAACTGTTCGTCCGGCTCAAGCTCCTCCTCGGTAATCGGGTCGCGCAGCTTGACCTTGTTGCAAAACGCCTCAACGTTATCGAGGTAGTTATTCAACAGAGTGTGGGCCGACTCCTCGAAGCTGTAGACAAAGGCCTTTTGAACCTCTTTTTTAGCGATTTCGTCATACTCTTTGCGGACTTCGCTGATGAAGTTCACATAGCGTTCCCGCTCTTCGCGGTTGATGCTGGTATGGCTCTCGAAACCATCCCGCAAGGCCCGCAGTGCGTCAATCGGGGTGATAAAGGTCGCGCCCTCTTTTGCCAGCACATTCGAGAGCTGGTTGATGACATAACGCGGCGAAATTCCAAACATTCCCTCGCGCTGGGTTTCTTCCTGTAGCTCCTTGACATCTTTCTGCTTCAGTTCCTCGACTTCTTCGCCATCGTAGAGCTTGAGCTTCTTCATGAGGCTGATACCGGCCTTTTTGGGCTGTTCAAGCCGGGTCAAAATCGCAAACATACTGGCGACCCGCAAGGTGTGGGGCGCAATATGCACCTGCTTGAGGGCGCTGCTGCCAATCAATTTTTCGTAAATCTTGACCTCTTCCGAAACTCGCATGTTATAAGGTACTTTGACCAAAATCATGCGGTCTTGCAAAGCTTCGTTCTTCTTGTTGGCGATAAAGGCGGTATACTCGGTTTCGTTGGTGTGCGAAACAATCACCTCATCGGCATAAATCATGCTGAAACGCCCGGTCTTGATGTTCTGCTCTTGCGAGAGAGTCAACAGGACATAAAGAAATTTCTCATCGGCTTTGAGCATTTCGATAAATTCCATCATCCCCCGGTTGGCGATGTTTAGCTCGCCGTCGAAGCGATAAGCTCGTGGGTCACTCTCGCTGCCGACCTCGCCGATGGTACTCAGGTCAATGCTGCCCACTAGCTCCGAAATATCCTGGCTTTTGGGGTCGCTAGGGGTAAAAGTACCCACCCCGGTACGGTTCTTTTCGCTCAGGAGAATGCGCTTGACTGGAACTTTTTCGATTTTGCCACCGTATTTGTGTTCCAGATTCCAGCGCGAAATTGGCGAAAGGTCGCCCTCGATGTAAATCCCATAATCGCGTTCTATTTCAGGCCGCAAATCATGGGGTATCAAAAGCAGGGGGTCTTCGTGCATCGGGCTATCCGAGATAGCATATACCGCCCCATCCAGGCTACGGCTATAGTCTTCCAGCCCGCGCTTGAGCAACGAAACAATTGTACTTTTACCACCGCCAACCGGCCCCATCAAAAGCAAGATGCGCTTGCGAACTTCCATGCGCTGGGCGGCGGCATTAAAATACTGGACAACCTGTTGGAGCGGTTTTTCCAGGCCAAAGATTTCGTCATCGAAGAAATCGTAACGCGGTTCGCCGTTTTTACCAACTTCAATGCCTGCCGACATAATCATGTCGTAGATACGACCATGCGACAGACGAGCAATTTTAGGGTTTTTGACTACCAGTTCAAAATAATCGGCAAATGTACCTTCCCAGTTTAGCTCACGTTCTTGATTACGGTAATCTTCCAGCCGTTTGAGTAGATCCATAAATTTCAAACTCCCCTTTCAACTGCCACCAAATCCGCCCCTGTAAACCGCTATACCTAATAATTAACTTGCAAAATTGAAATTAAGCTAAAGCTTTATCGGTTTCAGGGTCTGAATCTTGCGTTTGAGAAAAAGTGTTACATGTGTTACTTGGATAATAGATTTTATTCCAGCCAATTGTAATAACTGTAGTAACAAAATAATAGTAAATGTGAACTTGAACTGTCCAGAAGTAGCAGAGGGTAAGAACTTCAGACCAGCTTGAGGTGGGCGACAGCCTCAAGACTTTCAGTTCACGGCGAGAGTTACCAGTTGCTCCTTTTGTGCTATTAGTAACCTGTCACCTTGCGCCTGGCTTGACGCATTTTGCCAAATAAACGTGGATGCTTACGTGCCACCGGGAAAGCCCGGCTTCCCTCCCGACTCCGAACTAAAGATAACCCAAATCCAGCCCGTTTAACACGTATTCTTTGCGGCAATATAGCACGAAAATAAGCAACATGCAAGCCTCAACTCGCTCAACTGGGCGGTGTGAAATGAGCTTTTATTGGCTATATCAGCCCGAATTAGCTTTAATCGCGGGCTGCTAAAACCCTTTGCTTATCCTAATCCGGGCGGGCCGTTACCAGGATTGCCGGGCGCGATGGCACGACTGGCCTTTCAGAAGTAGGTTCCTCGGCGGGCAAAGTCGGCGGTTTGAACCACCCGATTATCGGCAGCAAGAACCACCAGTCGGGCGGCAGACTGGGAAAAAGCCGAGGCGCATAATTTTGGGCGTGTTTGATAAATCGTTGAGGCCAATAAAACGGTAGCAACTTCCAGAACGGTTCGGGCGCACGATGGAGTGCAGCAATCAAGCCGGGCAGGTCGAGGCCGCGCCGAAACTTAGTCCGGGCTTCGTTTAGTTGGCGCTGGCAATGCTGGCGTAAATTTTCGGAAACGGCTTCCCAATCGGGCGGCTGGCTCTGGGCGCTTTGCGGTTCGAGGGCCGGGCCAAAATAAATTGTGGTCGGAATGGGCAAAGCGGCATAGAACAGCCAGGGGAAAAGCGGCAAAAAGGGTGAAAACGGGCTGAGATGCAAATAAGGTACTTTCAATAAAGTAGCTATCCGGCTCATCCAACCCACTCGCCGGGCAAAAGGATGATAGTACTCTGAGCCGATAATCGAGACCGGCACAATCCAGGCGTTATAAGTGCGGGCCAGTCGGACTAAAGGGGTCGGGAACGGCAACAACTGATAGCGATAGCGGTAGTCGCGGGCTATCCCGGCGATACCTTCTGGGAAAATGATGACGTGCCGCCCCTGGCGAAGCAGGCGGGCAAAGTTAGCGGCGGTAGCATCCACGCATCCGGCTTTTTCCCACCAACCCGGAATGCGATACGGCAACAGCCGGACGGTAGCCGAAAGCTCCGGGGCAGCCAAAGAGCGCGGTTTTTCGGTGACAGCCAGCCCGCGCCGCTCGACCCATTCCCGACTCAGACCATAGTCCAGCAAGATGGCATCCCAGGGAAAAGTCCGCCCGGCGTGATTCGCCACAAAAATAATCGGACGCTCGTCGTGCGGGTCGGGGATATTTTCGAGACCGACCATTTTCAGGCGGAAATAATAATCTAATAGCGGCTCGACCACCTGCCGTCCCATGCTTTCGGCATAGGCGGGGTCAAAGTCGCCGAGGGGGTCAGAAATACTCACGGTAGCCTCAAATCCTCTACGAATTGGGGTCTTTTATTCAGATTGTCACACTCATAAGCTTATTATGATAACAACATGATAGCATTTCGTCGGCAGAATTGCCAGTTATATCGCCCGCCTTTTTTAATCCCTCTTATTTCCTATTACCCCATTCGATGCCCCGATGTTATAATCTTTATGCACTTATGGTCAGTGCTTTAGCCGAATTTTGTTATGCAGAAATGGATCAGCCAGATGTGTCCGATGTGTCGCACCGAAAATCCCGCCGGAACGCGCTTGTGCCAGCGTTGTAATTTCCCGCTCTTTGAAGGGCCACTAACCGTCCCGACAGGCGATGACAACGGCGGCGGGGGAGTAAAGCTCAAACGCGCCCGTCCAGTGGCGGCAATCCCGCTGGCCTATCGTGGCCCGGTTGCTCCAGTGCGACCTTTCGACCTAACGAATTTCGCCGGGCAGCGGCTGATTATCGGGCGCGACTCTGCCGCCGGATTTATCCTGCCCCATCCCGCCGTTTCCGGGCAGCACGCCCGGTTGGAGCGGGTCGGGGCGTACTGGGGTCTGACCGGGCTGGATAGCCACAACCGCACCTTTTTGACCAGAGGCACCCAGAGCGGCCCATTGCTCGGCCCGGTTATCCTCGAAATTGGCGACAAAATCGGGATTCATCCCTACACCCTGATTTTTACTGGCACATCTCTGACCCCCCGCTACGAAATCGAGTTAATCGCCGACAGCCTCAATCAGACCATCATCGAGGCCAAATGGCAAGATTACAACTGGCACAACCAGACCAAAGTTTTGCTCAACAACATCAGTCTGGTGATTCGCCCGCGTGATTTTATCGCAGTGCTGGGCGGGAGTGGCGCGGGCAAATCCACCCTGCTCCGCGCTCTCAGCGGCTATACCCAGAACCAGGGCCGGGTTTATTTCAACTGTTACGATTATTATGCTAACTTCGACTCGTTTCGAGGGCAGGTCGGCTTTGTACCGCAAGCCGATATTATTCACGGCGAATTAAGCGTAATCACGGCTTTGGGATATGCCGCTCAACTTCGGCTGGGTCGCAACTACTACCAGGAAGAAATTGACCAAAAGGTCAACGAGGTCATCGAGCGGCTGGAACTGACCGCCCATAAGGACACTGTGATAAACAACCTTTCGGGTGGGCAGCGCAAGCGGGTTTCGATTGCCGTCGAACTCCTGACCAGTCCGCCCCTTTTCTTTCTGGACGAGCCGACCAGCGGGCTTGACCCCGGCCTTGAGGCTGATATGATGCGCCTGATGCGTAGCCTGTCGCACGATGGGCATACTATCATTTTGGTGACGCATAGCGTGGTTAATATTTCGCTCTGCGACAATCTGGCGGTCATGGGCTATGGCGGGGTACTGGTTTATTTCGGGCCACCCGGTCAGGTCGGCGACGATAGCCCCGGCACGGCCTTGAGCCATTTCGGGGTCAGCGAACCCGCCGATATTTACCGGGTGGTGCAGCCCCAGGTCAAAAAGAGCGGGCCATACGTCTATCTCGATTTGCCCACCGAGTGTCGCAACCCGATCCTACGCCAGATGGCTGAAAGCCTGAACCGCGAAAATCATATCAATCCGACCCAATTGCTTTTGTATTGGTCGGAACGGCTGGAAAATTATTATCGTCAGACCCTCGAATATTTCACCCTAATAGAACAGCCGGTACAACAACAGCGCCTCTATGCCGCGACTTCCCCGACCCCGCCAGAAAGCACCACCGCCCGCGCTATTCCCGCCAAAAGCCGCCTCAGTCTGCAACAGAGCCGGATTCTGATGCGGCGCTATGTCGCCCTGTTACGAAGCGATTGGCGGGCGCTGGCTCTCTTGATGCTGCAAGCCCCGGTCATCGGCCTTATTCTGGCGATTTCAGTCCCCAAAAATGCGCTTACGTCGAACAATGTGCTGGATGCCCAACGGCTGCTGGCGATGATGGCCTGTAGCGTGTTGTGGTTTGGTATCATCAATTCGGCCCGCGAGGTCGTCAAGGAATTGCCGATCTATCGCCGGGAACGCTTTGTGAATCTGAATATTTTCGCCTATTTACTCTCTAAATTTTCGGTACTGTTCTTTATTTGCGCCTTGCAATGCGGCCTGTTACTGACGACGATTGCGATTTGCGGAGTGAAAATCGAGGGGAAAGGGGCGTTTTTACCCCTGCCGATTGAATTTTATGTTGACTTGCTGCTGACTGCTCTGGTCGGATTGGCGCTGGGGCTACTGGTATCGTGTACCGTCGCCACTAGCGAGCGCGTGACCAGTGCGATTCCGATTGTACTGCTCCCCCAAATTATTCTGAACCCGACTTTGCTGAGTAACCCGGACGGTATTCTGAAAATATTGGTCAATGGGCTGGTGGCCTCCAAGTGGGGTCTGGTAGCTCTGGGCGATAGCGCCAACCTTGCCGGGAAATCACCCTACCAGGCCAGCGAAATCTATAGTAGCGACCTCAAAGGCTTAGTAACAGCCTGGGCTATCCTCATAATTATGACCGTCGCCTGCCTCGCCCTGGCTTATTTCCAACTCCACCACAAGGACGAACAACCGAGGAAGTGAGGTGGGGTCGGAAAGTAGAGGCCGGGGGATAGGGGCCAGGGGGCGGGGAAAGCTATGAGGGAGGAGCCATAAGCAGGGTGGGGGTATTTTGTAGGATATTGCTCCGCCAATAGATTGAACCCGTACCCCTCAACCTTGGGAGATAAGGCTCAGTCCACCAATCAGCCGACGGAGCGGCTTCCCACAAATAAACCCCTCAATCCTGTAGATATTGCTAGGTGAACAATCCATTGGCAGAGCAATGTCCCACAGAAATACCCCTCCCCTCATCCCTCATCCCTAATGGCTTTTATCCTCAGTCCTCAGTCCTCAGTCCTTCTCAAGCCGCCAGCCCTTGAGTTGTCGAAAGCGCAGGGTTTCCCACCAACGGCCAGTCCAGTCTTCCGAATAGAATTCGATTAGTTGCATATCGCGGGCTAAAAACGGGTCTTTGGGCAAAGTGTCATAGATATAGCGGCTGAGGTCGGCGGCTTGGGCAAACAGGGCCGGGTCGGTTGGCATATCCGCCATGCCAATCGTCAGATGGGGCATAAAGTTCGGGCCTTGCCCTTCGGTGGGCGAGAAAGTGCAATCGGGCGCGATGTAGGGCCGCACCACCTCCCACACCGAGGTATGTAAAGCATGAAGGGCGGTAGTCCGCTCCAAAAATACGCCGGAGGCCCCGCCATACTGGGTGGCCTGCGATGCCCCAAATTGGACCGGAGCAGTCGTAAAGGCTGGCATTTCGGCAAATAAGCTGCCCAGGGCCGGAATAAATTCCTCTGGGGCAGCCCCGGCTTTCAGCTTGAAAAAACCTTTAATCGTACAATGCACCATAAAGCGTCCGCCGGTTGGGGCATTAAATTCCGAGGCCAGCAAATGATGCCCCAACCCCAGCAAATAAGTTAGATTCGGCGGCGGTATCAGATAAATCCCATATTGCGGATAAGTCATTTCTACCTCTCTATAATTGCGTAGCCTGGAATTGCAGTTATAGGGTTCAGACCCAGCTGAATTAGCAAAATTCGGGCGATTATGTTAGACACAGGCGCCAACCCACATCTAGCATATTCACCCGAATGTTGCTAACCCGAACCTAAATCTCCCAAAAGAAAACGGGACGCAGTATACGCCCCGTCTCCTCAAAGCCATCAGCTTTTAGCTCTTAACTACTTCCCATTGACCGCGTTGTATTCTTCCAACTTGTCGTTGGCATCTTTAACCGCTTTATCGAGGGCTTCTTTAGCAGTCGGGATTTTACCGGTCACAAACTGCTCCATCGCTCCTTGAATAGCGGTTCGAGTCGCCACGAAAGTCCCAAAGACCGCGCCCTGAGTGGCAGGTGTAGCTTCGGTGGCCCGCAGTTGGTCAATCGCCACCTGGAACTGGGGATACTTCGCCAGGGTATCCTGCATCTCCTTGACCTTATAAGCTCCCTGGCGAATCGGATAGTAGCCAGTATTGGACGACCAAAAAGCCTGGATTTCCGGCTGGGCGGTGAACTTCACGAAGTCCCACGACCCGGCCTGCTCTGCGGGCGTACCAGTATTGGTAATCCACAGCGAAGCCCCACCGATGACTACTCCGCCTTTTGCCCCGGTCGGACGCGGAATATAGGCTACCCCTACATCTACACCCTTCCCGGCGGTCTGAGCACTAGAGAGATAACCCCGCAGACTAGCGATGCTGTTGAAAGTAATTACAGCCTCGCCATTGACAAAGTTAGCATCGCGGGTAGAACTATTAGCTCCACCATCTACGCCCAGGCTGCGGCCCGCCCCGTCATCCTGCAATTTCTTGAGGAAGTTCAGCCAGTTTACCCCAGCTTCATTGTTAAAGGTCAGCTTGGTAGCCCGGGCGCTGCGCCCGTTGTTCGGGTCGGCAAAAAGCACATTCTGGGTCGCCAGTTCCTGCTCAAATATCCAGCTATACAGAGTGAAGTCCACCCCGCTGCGGGTAATTTTGCCGTTGGCATCCTTTTTGGTCAGCTTCTTGGCCGCGTCCAGAACCTCATCATAAGTCCAGATTTTCTTTTCCGGGTCGAGGCCAACTTCTTTGAAAGCCGCCTTGTTGAAGTACATTACCGGGGCCGAGCTGTTGAACGGCATCGAATTCAGCTTGCCATTGACGGTGTAATAGCGGGCCACCGCTGGTTCAAGGTCAGGAATCAGGTCAGTGATGCCATCCTTTTCCAGCAAATCCTGCACCGATACGATTTTTTTGCTATCAATCATACGCTGGGTGCCAATGTCGTAAATCTGAGCCACATTAGGCAATGCCCCACCGGCCAGACTGGTATTCAGCTTATTGATGGTAGCGTCGTAGTCAGGCTGGGCCACCGCCTCTACATAATACTTGCTCTGGCTCTGGTTATACTTATTGACGACTTGCTGCACCACCGCATTCAGGGGCGCACCCAGACCGTACCAGAAAACAATTTTGGTCGAGCCAGCCGCTTGCGCTACCGTCGGCAAAGGAGTAGCCGTAGCCGCCGGGGCAGCCGCAGTCGTCGCCCCAGCCGCAGTCGTCGCGGCAACGGCGGTAGTTGCGGCAGCCGCTGCAGTTGTAGCAGCCGCCGCAGTTGTTGCTGCCGCAGAGGTGGTCGCGGCGGCGGCAGTAGTGGCCGCCGCAGTGGTTGCGGCTGCTGCCGTTGTTGCTGCCGCGGCGGTAGTCGCCGCCGCTGCCGTTGTTGCGGGAGCAGGAGTGGCAGTCGAGTCGCCACAAGCTGCCAGCAAGCCGGTCAGCATCAAAGCCACCAGCCCCAGGCCAAGCAGTCGGTAAGTCTTATTTAGCTGTTTCAAAGCTAACTCTCCTCTCAATAAATCAAATCAATAAAGCTTTTAATTCTAACCTTTTAACGCGCCTTCGGTTAGACCACGCACCAATTGGCGCTGGCCTAACACCAAAAGCAAAAGTGTCGGCAGTAGCACAATCAGCGTGGCTGCCATTTGCAGGTTGTACATTGCAATTTCACTTGACCTGAAAGCCGTAATTCCGACCTGGGTGGTCCGCCACTCAGAGCTATCGGTTACGAGCAAAGGCCAATAGTATTGGTTATAGGTATTCAAAAAGGCATAAACCGCTACTGTTCCCAGGGCTGGGCGCGACAAGGGCAACAGGATTGACCACAGATAGCGGGTACGTCCGCAGCCATCAATCGTAGCGGCTTCGTATAAATCTTTGGGGATAGTCATAAAATACTGCCGCAACAGGAAGATACCAAAGGCACTCGCCAGAAACGGCACAATTAGACCCTGATAGCTATCTTTCCAATTCAGCCCGACTATCGTCAGATAATTGGGGATAATCGTGGCCTCCCAGGGTATCAGCAGGGTTGCTAGAAAAACCAGGAAAAAGATGTTCTTGCCGGGGAAATCCAGGTTGGAAAGGGCATACGCCGCCAGCGCCGAAGTGATTAGCTGTCCAATCATGACTGCCACTGCCACCACAAACGAATTGAGAATCCAGCGACCCAGATTTTTCTCCCGGTTAAAAGCGTCCCCAAAGACTTTAAAATCCAGCTTGCCAAAGTCTGGTATCAAATTGGGGGCGACGGTTGGGCCTTGCAAGGCCAGCGAAAAAGAAAAGAAAAGCGGGAACAGCACTATCAGGGAGGCCACAATCAGCAAAAAGTAGACCCCGATTTTCTTCAAAGTCTGGATAGTTCGATACATCCCGGCGCTCATCTCGCGGGGAGTGCTAACCGCCTGGACACTCATTGGTAATGAACCCTCCTATCCAAAAGCCGGAACTGAACAAAGGTCAGTATCAGCAGTATCACAAAAAGGACTACTGACATCGCCGAAGCAAAGCCATAGCGGTTTTCGCCCCAAAAGGCTCGATAGAGCGAATAGACAAAAACATTAGTCGAATTGTTCGGGCCTTCGCTACCGATAAGTACATTAAACTGGGTAAAGGCCTGAAAGCATTGAATGGTCGAGATAATAAACAAAAACAACAAGGTTGGGGTTAGCAAGGGTAAAGTCAGAAAACGAAAGGCTTTCCAGCCGCTGGCCCCGTCAATCTTGCCGCTCTCATACAGGTCTTGCGGGATGCCCTGAATGCCCGATAGGGTGATGATAAAATTGAAGCCCAGAGCCGTCCACACGGTCATAAAAGCGATAGCCGGAAGTGCAGTAGCCGAGCTTAACAACAGGGCCGGTTCTTTGATGTTAAAGACATCCAGTATCCAGGTGGTGATTTTAGTACTGGGACTATAGATTAAGGCCCAGATAACCCCGGCACTGGCAACCGAAATCGCCACGCTGCTGGTGAATATCGTCCGAAAAACCCCGATTATCTTGACTTTAGCCGTCGCCAGCACCGCCAGGGCAATCGCCGTAACCAGGCCTAGTGGAACGACCATGAGGGTAAAAAGTACCGTTGTCAGGATGCTTTGCAGATAGCGGTCATCTTCTTTGCCGTCCAGATTGAGAACGCGGGAGTAATATTTCACATCGTTGAACTTGACCGGCTCGCCAGTTTGATTGGTAATAAAGAAGCTCAACCAGACCGAGCGAATAAACGGCCAGAAGGTGAATAACCCAAAGATTATCAGGGCAGGCGACATATAGAGCAGCGCCCAACCAAAATCTATCCAACGTTGTTTTTGCCGATAATCGCGCACCTTTGGAATAAAGGGGGATTGAAGTGAAGATGTTAAAACCGCTTCGCCAGAACCATCGGCGCTGCCCTCGGTGCGAGTTAAAGGTGGCGGGGCAGTCCGAACCGCCTCGTTTTCAGGATTTTCCAAAATACTCATAAGCAGTTTAGCTTTCGGCAGAATAAAAAGCTTTAATAGCCGTCAGTTTGGCTAATATCGTTAAATGCGAGTTTAGCTACGAGAAAAGGCGCTGTGAAAGATAGGGGAAGGTTGCCACGCCTCATCGCGCACAATCACATAATTAGATAGCTATAGTATAGCGCACTTTGTCTCTGCCGGGCAACTAATTTCCAATCTGAACGAACAAAGGATAGAGCAAAGTTGTTAAGGGCAAATTAAAGTGCTTTTAACAGCTCTTTAAATTTCGATAACTTTAGGAGTAACCCAATAGTATTTTGGATAGATGTTAATAACAACTGCTATTCGTAGCGGTCACGTTTGTACTCCTTGAGGTAGGGCTGACAGACCTCACATAGCACGATGTCGCCCCGGATGCGGGTACTACCCCGCCGGGTGTGGGTATAGAAGGTGAAATTCTGGCGCTCGACATGTTTGGAGCAATACAACTGCTCGCAGTGACCGCAATCCACATATACCGAGCTATCGCAGCCGGGTTGGGCGCACAGCCCGATTTTGTTGCGCTCCTGGCCAATCTCGTGACGCTCGTCTTCCCAGCGGCGGCGGGAGGCAATTGCCTGGTCTTTTTTATAGAGCGCCATGCAAGCCACCGCTTTACAACAGGCTTTGTCTACATAACCATGCTTTTCACAAAAATGCTTGCCGCAGTAGGCACAGCGCTCTACTATCGGCTCGGAACAGATTAAGGGCAGTAGCGCCCGCTCGCACCGTAAGGCCATAGATTTATATCCTTACTCAAATCTAAAATCTAAGGTCGAAAGTCGAAGGTCGGGCAAGGAATGAGTTCCTTAATCGTAAATCGCGGCTTCACTCCTGCATTTCTCTGACCACTGACCACTGACCACTTTCAATCGTAAATCGCGGCCTCGCCCCCTTTGGGGGTAAATCTAAAACGAGACCCGCGCCAACCGTTGCCGCAAGAGATGGTCTGCCAGCACCAGGGCCAGCATCGCTTCGGCGACTGGAACAAGGCGTACAATAATCGTCGGGTCGTGCCGTCCTTTGACCTCGATTTTGGCCTCCTCGCCTTTGGTATTGACCGTCGTCTGCTCACGGGCAATCGAGGAGGTCGGCTTGACCGCCAGCCGTACCACAATATCTTCTCCGGTGCTGATACCGCCCAGGATACCGCCAGCTTTGTTGGCACTGGTGCGAATCTGACCCTCGACCTTCACAAAGGGGTCATTCGACTGAGAGCCGCGCATCCGGGCCATCTCGAACCCCGCCCCGAATTCAATCCCCTTGACTGCCCCTATCGAAAGCATCGCTTTACCGATTTCAGCATCCAGCTTGTCAAAGACCGGCTCGCCCAGACCGGGCGGAACTCCCATCGCCAGGATTTCGGCAATCCCGCCCAGCGAGTCGTTATCTTCTTTGGCTTGCATGACTGCCGCGACCATCTGGGGAGCTACCTCCGGGTCAGGGCAACGCACAATATTGCGGTTAATTTCGTCAAGGTCAATATTCTTGGCGATTAATCCGGCTAACTCAGCGGTATAGCCTACTATTTTAACGCCTTCGCGGGCCAATAGTTTCCGAGCGATTGCCCCCGCCGCTACCCGCCCGACGGTTTCGCGGGCGCTGGAACGTCCGCCGCCGCGATGGTCGCGTACCCCATATTTGGCGAGATAACTATAGTCGGCGTGACCAGGTCGAAAGAGGTCTTTGATGTCGTCATATTTCGAGCTATCGGCATCCTGATTCCAGACCAGCATCGAAATCGGCGTACCCATTGTTACTCCGTTAAAAACCCCCGATAGAATCTGCACTTTGTCGGTTTCGTTGCGGGGGGAAGTTACCGCGCTCTGTCCGACCCGCCGTCGGTCTAAATCAGCCTGAATATCGGCCTCGGTCAGTTCCAGCCCGGCCGGGCAACCGTCCAGCACTACCCCGACTGCCGGGCCATGTGACTCACCCCAACTGGTTATCGAAAATATTTTGCCAAAAGTACTTGCCATTATTTATCTCGCAATCTTAAATCGGTTTTTCTCTCGAACTTCGCGTCCCCACTCGCCCGCCAGATATTCCTGGTAAATCCGCTCGTAGACCGCAATCGTTTGGTCGGCTATTCTGCGCCAGTTGAAGACCTCGCGGGCCATCAAATAGGCGTTTTCGACCCTGGCCTGCGACCATTCCTCGTGTTGCAAAGTGTGTAAAATCCCCCAGGCCAGCGATCCAGGGTCGTTAGGGTTTACCACAATCCCGGTCTGATGATTGGTGACTACTTCGGTCAGGCCGCCAGTATCGGCGACAATCACCGGAACGCGGGCTGCCATCGCTTCCAGGGCCACAATCCCAAACGGCTCGTAGAGCGAGGGGAAAACTGCCACATCCGCCACCTTGTAAAGCTTGTCGCGCACCTCGTCCGAAATAAAGCCGGTGAAATAAAAACGGTCAGCCAGCCCCATTTCCAGCACCATGTCCCGGAAATATTGCAATTGCGGCCCAGAACCGGCAATTATAAATTTGGCCTTTTGGTAGGAGGCCAACACTGTCGGGGCGCTCTCGATAACTACCCGTACCCCTTTTTCCTCGACCACCCGACCTACAAAGAAGATAATCTTTTCGTCCGGGGCGGCATAGTTGCGGCGGAACTCAGTTAAGTCGAAGGTTGCCAGACGGTCAAAATTAGCCGGGTTGACCCCATTGGGTATTACATCAATTTTATCGGCGGGAGTTTCAAAATATTCGCGGATTTCATCCAGCATATATTGGCTACAACAGATAACCCGCCAGGCTTCGTAAGCCAGCCACCACTCGACATTATTAATCGAGCGGGGCAACTCTCCCGGCAAATTGCCCCGGCCTCGGCCTCGCTCCGTCGCGTGAATCGTCGCCAATAAGGGCAGCTTGAAATGCTGCTTGAGTTGCTCTCCGGCAAAAGCCACCAACCAATCGTGAATGTGAATCAGATTGAACGGGCCGCATTGCTCGACTACCTCATAGGCTTTTTCGTGCATCCTGAGATTGTTCTGCCAGGCCGAGGAGAAAAAGTCGCCGGTATCTATTGGCTCGACCCGATAGACGTAGATACTGCCCTGTCCATCCCGCCCGGTCTCGATACTGTACTCCTCGCCGCCCTGCAACTGCGGGGTAATAACATGCACTTCCACCCCTTCGGCTGCCAGACAGGGTACTAACTCGCTGACATGTTTGCCTAGCCCGCCCACCACGTGCGGCGGATATTCCCACGATAACATCAGGACGCGCATCCTACCTCCTGCCATTCAACCATTTACCAACCAGACTATATTCCAGAGATTTGACCCGCTGAAACCCAAAACCCTCATAAAGCCGTTGCGACTGAGTATTATTTAGCTGAGTACTAAGGGTAATTCGCCTCGCCCCGTGCTGGGCCATCAAATCTATGGCGTAGGCCAGTTGGGTAGCCCCCACCCGGCGACCCTGAAGTTGCGGAATAGTCGCCAGTCGGTCAAGGTGCGCCCAACGTTGATAAAGGGTGAAGCCAAAATAGCCGACGGGCTGAGGCGTGCCAGCCCGCGAGGGCAAATAGGCCAGATAGATAAAGACCCCTTCCTGCGCGGCGTAATGTTCCAATTCGTGCTGGCTGTTCCACCACAACCAGGGAAACGAGGCGTGGTCTACCTGCAAAAGGTCGGTCAACGCCGGAACGGTATTAGGGTAGGGTTGCAGCACCAACTGGCTATTTTCAAGCGGGAACTCCAGCTTCATATCGGGCTTTTCGTAATAGACAATTCGCTCTAACTCGATAAAACCGGCTTCCTGATAAAATTTGGCGTTATCGCTATGCTCATCATTCCCGATTACTACTGCCCCACACCCGCGCCGGGTATATTCTTCCAGCAGACACTCCACCAGTTCGGCCCGATAGTGACGGCTGCGAGTTTCGGTCAACTGCCCGATTTCGTCCCGTCTGCGCCAATAATCGCCGATAACATAATCAGCCTGGTCGCGGAGGCGCAAAGTCAGGCCAGGATAATCTAGAACGTGCTGGCGCAAAGTCGGGGTATTAAAATGGCTATTCCAGTTCAGGTTTAATTGACCGACATCCTCCGGGCGAAGACGCTCAACCGCTACCGATTCTTTTTTTACTTTAGCAGTATCGCCCGCCAGTCGCTGGCGCAATTGCTCAAACATGGTATTTTCCTGGGGTAAAATCTAAAATCTAAGGTCTAAAATCTAAGGTTGGAGAAATACAAGATTGAGGAGTTAGTTCCCCAATCGCGGCTCGTCCCCTTATATTACTCAATCGTAAACCACAAATCACACCCTCGCCCTTGTTACTCAGTCGTAAATCGTAAATAGTCCACTTTGTATTTCTCTAATTTCAGATTTTAGATTTCAGATTTTAGACTTTAGATTTTCCCTCTATCTCAATACATAAGCGTCTTTTAGCGTCCAGATACCGAGTTCAGTCAGATTCAGACCCTTTAAATAGGGCTTTACAAGCGAGTAGTTTAGACTATGGTAAATCGGTAAAATTGGGGCATCGCCCAAAACCTGCTGCTCGGCTTGCGGGTATATTTCCAGCCGCCGGGCCAGGTCGGTTTGCTGGTCGGCCTGTTTTAACAGGTCATCAAAGGCGGTGCTGCTATAGCCGGTATCATTGTAGGGGCTACTGCTACCCAGGAGCGAGCGCAAAACCCCCTCCGGGTCGGGGTAATCGGGTTTCCAGCTATACAAAAACATCTGGAACTGGCGCTGGCTCAAGCCATCCTGAAAAGCCTTGTAATCGTACTGCCGCACCTCGATTTCAATCCCGAAAGCCTGTTTATAGACCTCCTGAAACACCCGCCCTAACGGGTCGCCGGTACTATGCAAAATAATTCGCGGCAAATTAGCGGGGCTGCGATAGCTGGATTGGGCAATCAAGTCCCGCGCTCGACTAATATCGTAGTTGAGCGGGCCGGGCTTGCCGTTATAGCCCGGCATACCGGGCGGCAAAAGCCCGGTTGCCGGTTGGACCTTGTTCTCGAACATTGCGCGGGCCAACCGAGGGCGGTCTACCACCAGACTAAAGGCCTGCCGTACCTTTGGGTCATCAAAAGGGCGGGCGCGGACATTAAAGCCCAGGTAATTCAAGTCCAGTTCCGATTTAACGACTAATTCCTGATTGAGGGGACTGGCTTTGTCCAGCACCTTTTCAATCTCGGCGGTGGCACTCAGCCGTACCATATCCAGTTTGCCCTGTTCGTACTGGGTCAGAGGATTATTGGCACTCGCTCCAATCGCAAAATTGACCTGAGCCAGACGAGGCGGGCCAAGGTAATAGTTAGCGTTGCGGGCCAGCTTGATATATTCGTTGCGCCGGAACTCAACCGGCTTAAACGGGCCACTGCCATCCAGTTGCTCAAAAGTCTTGATGCCAGTATCTTTAGGGTCGGGTTTGATCGGAACTTCTTTATTATCTTTGTTGACCACATAAAAAACGGCCTGGGTCATTTTGGCTAAAAACTGAGGTTTGGCGGCATCCAGCTTAATTTGCAAGGTGGATTTATCTTTGACCCGCACTCCCGAAATATCGGTGGCTTTACCTTCCAGCTTTTCTTTGACCCCAACTATATCGGACATATAGGTGGCGGCGGGCAGATTGGCTGGCAGGTCGGGGGCGATGAGCTTGGGGTCGGCGGCCCGTTCCAGCGAGTACTTAAAGTCGTCGGCGGTGATTTCGCGTCCGCTCTGAAATTTCGCACCTTCCCGCAAAGTGAAAGTATAGAGCGTTCCATTCTCGCTCAAGTCCGGCATTTTGGCGGCTAAGTCCGGCACAACCATCAGATTTTTGTCCAGGCTCAAAAGTCCGCTATAAATCTGGCGCAGTACAAAAAAAGTGGTAGTATCGCCGCTCAGGGCCGGGTCAAAGCTGTTGACCTCGCCCGATAAGGCCAGATTTAAGATTTGCTGGTCAGGCTTGAGCGCCCCAGGCGCAGTTGGCGAAGGCGGGACCGTGGCATTAGAAGCTGGATAGGGTGTTCCGACGGGCGGAGTGGCGGTAGCCGCCCCCGCCGGGCGCGGGCCGACTGTTCCACCCGAAGTAGCCTGAGCCGGATTTGAAGCGGTAGTAGGCGGGACGGAAGTAGCATCTTCGCCCCCACACGCCGAAAGCACCAGCGCGAGACCCAGGGCCACCAGAAGTATGAAATATATATAGGGCTTGTCCAAAAGTGTTTGCTGCGATTTCAAAGTTTTGGGTAAATATTCCTCGGTGGATTTTTAAAATAAATAGAACCAACCTGACCCATTTTCGAGGGTCAAGTCTGATTCTAGCATCAAACCGGGATAGGGTCAACCTGAGTTTGAAATTATATCAGATTAGAGGAGCGATGAGCATAAACGTAAAAAATGCTTTCGTAGGGGCGGAGCTTGCCGCGCCCAAATCGAGGCGCTCCAGACGCGGCAAGCTCCGCCCCTACAATTTATATCCAGACCTAAGATTAGCTATTTATCGAAAGGTTTTGTTCAGGGCGAGGCGGCTTTCGCCATCGGTCATAAATTGCGGTGCTACTTATCAAGGCAATCAGCCAAAAGCTACCCGATAAATAGCCGCCTAACACATCGCTGGGATAGTGTACTCCAAAATAAATCCGGCTGAGGCCAACCATCCCGATAAAGAAAATCATTAGAAGCGCGATTAATGCCTGTAACAAGGGGCGCTGGATAAATTTAAATCCGAGCCAGATTAAGAAGCCAAAGTAACATAGCGAAAGAGTGGAGTGTCCACTGGTAAAGCTAAAGGTCGAGGGCCGATTGTCAGAGGTAAGCCAGAGTTGGGGGCGCTCGCGCTGAAAGCTGTATTTAAGCACTTGATTAATCACCAACCCACCGCCGACGCTGAGTACCAGCAACCAAGCCGAGTGCAAATGTTTTGTCCAAACCAGCAGCCCAAAAGTTAGCACGGTCAGAATTAAAATCCCGGTGATGCTGCCGATAGTAGTAAAAAAATAAAATACTGCATCCAGAAAAGGGTTTGCAAAACTATGAACCCACAACTCAAAATTGTTATCGGCCTGAGTAATTTCGTTGGTGAAAACATCTTCGGTTAGTTTGGCAAAAAGGAACAGGCTTACCAAAGCCCCCACTAATCCGGCTATCGCAAAAATACTGTTATTCCGCAAGATATTCGCCAGGGCCGACCATAGCGGAGGTTTGGATTTAGAATTACCGGGGAGAATTGCCATCGGCTCTACCTTCTTATTTTCTATTCGCTATCTAAATCACCCTTAATTGTATTGCTCAAAACATCGTAAACTACAATAAGAGCATAAACCGGGCCAGCCTCAAAGAAATCTAAAATCGAAAATCTGAAATCGAAAATCTGAAATCGAAAATCGAAAATCCCTATGACCTTTAGCTTTAGATCTGCGATTGCCGATATTTGATTGATTTTAGATCTTCGATTTCAGATTTTCGATTTTAGAGCCTGAACCTGTTATAATTCAGGGCAGCCTTTTGTTTCGGGAGTTATATTTTTTTGGAAAACACACGAGCGGATAATGCCAAGAGTTCCTCATAAAAAGCGGTTGAGTGCGCTTTATCTAATTCTTCTGGCCTGTAGCCTGATTATTCAAATTACCCCAACCCAGGCGCAAGTTTTGGAAAGTACCGATTCCTATTCGGCTTTTGCCGCAACCATGCCCACCGGCGGGGTGGGCCAAAGAATCGGTATCGCTACCCATCCCTGGTGGCTGGAAATGCACCTCGATACCTTTATCAGCAATTTCAAACAACTTGGAGTGGGGGTTGTCCGAATACCCTTCGAGTGGAAGATGATTGAACCCCAGCCCGGTCAATTCGACTGGCGGCAGTCCGACAAATTGCTGACCCGGCTCAACGATGAGGGGTTTAGCGTGGTACTCGAATTCGTCACCATGCCAGTTTGGGCCAGTAATAATCCCGCCGAGTGCGCCAAGTACGACCTGAATTGTGCTTATAGCCCGCTCGCTTCGGGCTATTTCGAGCAAATGGTCGAGGCTTCGGCCCGACGCTATCCCTTTGTCCGTCACTGGGAATTCTGGAACGAGCCGGAGCAATGGCCCAACGCCGGGCGAGATGTCAGCGTGTATGGTTCGTGGCTCAAGCTGTTTTATCGGGCCATCAAGCGGGTAGACCCCGGTATGCTGGTGGCGGCCTGTACAGTATCCGGGCCGGAATATATTGGCGGACTTTACAACTATATCGAGGCCAGCAGTGGCGGCAAAAATTATCCCTGGGACGCGGTAGCCTATCACCCCTATAATCTGGATGGTGAAACTGATGAGCAGGGCGTTTCTTATCTCGCCAAAAAGCGCATCGAGCGATTGCATCAGCTTATGGTCGAGCGGGGCGACAGCAATAAACCCATCTGGATTACTGAAATTGGCTTTCAAGCCCCGCCCCCCGACCAGGCCCGGATTTTTCAGGCCAGCTTCGATTGGCTGACGGCCCGCGATTACATTACGGTCATCGCCCTCCACATGCTGCACGATTGGTCGGAGGAAGCCTATGGTCTCATGGCGACCCAGCCCGAAACCTATCCCTTCCGCGGGGATGTCACTCCGGCGACCAAATTCGTACCGAAACAGCCCTATTTTGATACTTTTAAGAATTACCCCAAGCGGGTGTTGCCAACTACTCCTGCCGCCAACCCCGAAACCCTGGTTTTCTCCGAAACCGGACATACCGTGCGCGGCAGTTTCCGGCAAGCCTGGCTCAATCGGGGCGGGCTGGCGCTTTTTGGCTTCCCCAAAACCGGGCAGTTTTACGAGCGGAACGCCGCCACCGGGCAATATTATCTGGTACAATATTTCGAGCGGGTGCGGATGGAATACCATCCCGACCTGCAAGGTACGCCCTACGAAGTCCAGTTTGGCCTGTTGGGAACTGAAACCATGATAGGGCGGGGGATGCTGGACCAACAGGGTCGGCCCAAAGCCAGTTATACCCTGGCCCAACCGCCTGCTGCCGACCCGGAGAGCCTCTTTTTCCCCGAAACCGGGCATAACCTGAGCGGCCTTTTTCTGGCAGCCTGGCAAAAACAGGGCGGTCTGGCGATTATCGGCCTGCCCCGCAGCGCGGTCTTCGAGGATAAACATAGCCGGGGCGAAGATGGTGGGCCGTTAAAGGTACAGTATTTTGAACGCGCCCGTATGGAATTGCATAGCGGGCCAGATGGTCGCAAATATATTTTGTTTGGGCTGCTTTCCAATCAACGGTTGGTGGAGCAGGGTCGCCTCTACCCGAATCATGGCCCGGTTAGCGCGAATCCGTATAACCCGGCTAATTCAGAGTTTGTAGCAGTAAATCGGTAATGCCTCTTTTCGGTAAGAAAACCCGCCCGCCGACCAAAGCCCCCAACCAACCGGCCCGCCCGGACAAGAGTGGGCCGAAACCGCCGCGTATTTTGGGAATCGGCTGGTTGGGCCTCAAAGCCGCCGACGTGTACGCCGAGGCTAACTTCCTGGAAAATGAGCTTGGTTTGCGGCATATCGAGGAGGGCAACTCCTCGGAGGGTCATCACGTGCGCTATGACTGTCGCCCGCTGGAACTGGAACTGGTTTCGGGCGGGACGGTCTGGGCCACCCGACCCAAACCGCGCCTCGGTCAACCCGATGTCCCGCTCGTTCCCAGTTTCAAGGTGGATAATATCGCGGCGATTGCGGCCCGCCTGAACGAGCGAGAAGTCCCGATGACCCAGATATTCGAGCAAGGTTGGTCGAGTAGCTTCTTGTTTCTGGACCCGGAGCGCCAGTTATGGCAGGTCAACGAAACCCATATTGAGCCGCCGGTCAACACCGAGCAGCCCACCATAATTGCAGCCCTATGGCTGGCAGCCGAAGATTACCCGGCTCAGGTCGCCTTTTACCGCGACGTACTGGGCTTGCCTCTAATCGAGCAACCGACTGAAGCCCGCCCGATTACCCTTCGGGCCGAACTTTTGCAACAGGCCGAGCTTGCCGGGGAAGTCCTCGAACCTCTAACCGAGGGGTTTGAAATATTGCCGCCTTTCGAGAAACCAGACCTGTTGCCAGACGAAGTACATGTACTGACCAGCGATAAAGTTACGTTGGGAGCGGTCTTCTTTCAAAAAGGGGTACGGTTAGGATTATCGCCCGGTGGCAAGCAACTAGCAGAAGGGGCGGAGCGAGTCTGGGGACGGGATACCGCTTTTTTGCCCGGCTTGCAAACCACTAATCTCAAAGCTATGACCGAGCGGCTAAAAGCTGCCGGGGTCAAGACTAGCGGCCCATTTCCACATTATCGCAGCCAGCCCCACCCCGATTATCGCGCCCCAACGACTATAACCACTCAGGCCATGCGTTTTAGCGACCCGGAGGGCAATTTATGGCAACTTTACGAATGATTTATTCACCTATCAGCGACGACCTAATTTATGAAACATAGTAAAAGGTAAAAATTTCGTCCAATGTATAAACTTATCGCACTTGATATAGATGGCACGCTGCTCGACCCGCAAGGCCAAATCCGGCCCAGAGTGCGGGCCGCTGTAGCTCAGGCCGTCGTCCAGGGTTGTATCGTGACCCTGGCGACGGGGCGGCGACATCGCTCGGCCCGTCAGGTTGCCGCCGACCTGGGAATAGCCGTACCCCTGATTATGTATAGTGGCGGGATAGTCTACGACCCCGCCACCGAGAGCGCCCTGCTGCATCGCCCGTTGCCCGCCGAATTCGTCCGGGCGACGGTGGCGATGTTGCGGCGGGCCGGGTTGGGGGCGGGCTTGTTGCAAAGTCCCTTGCGCGGCGAAAAAATCTATCTCGGCCCCCCCGAATATGACGACCCCTATCTGCACGATTATGCCACTCACCCGGAGCGAGCCGAACTGGTGATGCGCCATCCTTATGACGAAATGGCATCTGTCGCCGACCCGATGGTGGTTTTCACTGCCGGGTCGGGCCTCACCAATCGGCAAATTTCGTCCTTGATTGCCGAAAATCCCGATCTGGAATGCAAGTTTTATGGCTATTCCTTGCGCCATCGCAGCGCCCCCGACCTGCACGGCTTTGACCTGTTGCCGCCGGGCCACTCCAAAGCGGTGGCCTTGCAATTTCTGGCGGAACATTTTGGGCTAGAGCTTTCCGAAACAATGGTGATAGGCGATAGTTTCAATGACATTGAGATGTTGCAAGCCGCCGGGCTAGGGGTGGCGATGGGTAATGCTTTTCCCGAAGTGAAGGCTGTTGCCGGGGTGGTGGTCGCCAGCAACGCCGAAGACGGGGTGGCGGAGGCCATTGAAAGATTCGTTTTGGGAGACTGATTAGCCGACGATAAACGGGGCAGTCAGATTACGCACGCTCTTGATGACACTATAACCAGTCAGGGCCGAGGTTTTGGGGTTATCGGGCGAGGGGTTGCCGCAGACTTCAATCGTGATGTCGCCGCACTTGCCGCGAATCCCGATTTGGTGGGTGTTACGCTGAATCGTTGGGTCGGCATAGACCCGCGCTATCGTGCGGTCAAGGCCAATCCCGGCACAAGCCAGGGTCGCTGCCACGTTTACATTCTGGGGAAAGATATGAGCGGCTTCGCGGGCCGGGCCTTCGTACAGGCAAACCGGCGTATCAAGCACCGATGCTAAATCAACCATATTTTCGGCGGCAGTCCCACGCCAGGCGGCGGGCGGCTTGCGGGTCGTAA
>JBBRSG010000021.1:0-55341 GCA_038245615.1 Chloroflexia bacterium
GGCCCTTGCCGATTTGCTGACCATCAAAGAGCGGTTTGGGCGCATTTCAGGGCTGACGATGGCTTATATCGGCGATGGCAACAATATGGCGCATAGCCTAATGCTGGGGGCGGCACTGGCGGGCTTGAATATTCGGGTCATTACCCCGCCCAGCTATGAGCCAAACGAAGAGGTGGTGGCCCAAGCCCGCGCTCTAACCGAAGGCCGCTCGACCATCAAGGCGATTCACAACCTGGAAAGCGGGGTAGAAGGGGCGGACATTATTTATACCGATGTCTGGGCCAGCATGGGACAGGAGGAAGAGGCCGCCGCCCGCCGCGAAATCTTTATGCCCTACCAGGTCAACGAGGCTCTGGTAGCGAAAGCCGCTCCCGAAGCCCTGGTGCTGCATTGCCTCCCGGCCCATCGCGGCGAAGAAATCAGCGCCGGGGCGCTGGAAAGCTCCCAATCGGCGGTCTTTCAGCAGGCCGAAAACCGGCTACATGCCCAAAAAGGGCTATTGGTTCACCTGCTGGGTTAGCTTTAGCCTCTGGTTTGTGATAAAATTAGGGTCGTTATCATCACGCCGACAGCGCGGAATGAGGCGGCCTGATTTTATTTCTCAGGATTAATCTCAGCCTTTATCGGCATTTTAGTTATTGGGAGGAATTGTGTTCAAGTTTTTTCGGCGCACCAAAGAAGAACCTCAGATTATCGAGGAAAAAACCGAGCAAGCCCTGGAAAAGAGTCGCAGTGAAAGCGGGGTTTTCGGGCAAATCGGCAAGCTTTTCGAGGTGGACGATATTACCGACGAATTCTGGGACAGCCTGGAAAAGCTCTTGTTGCAGGCCGACCTCGGCTACGGCCTGACCGAAAAGCTGATTGAGGCCAGTCAGCGTCGCACCCTGGACGAGCGTACCAAACGCACCAAAGAGGTCGAGCGCATCTTTCGGGCCGAAATGGTGCGAACCCTGACCGAAGTTCAGGAAAAAGCCCTGGCTAACGTCGCGGCCTTGCATCAAAAGGCTGAAAAGGAGCGGGAATGGGAGCAGAAGCAGCAACAAAAGCAGGCCCAAAAGCCCCCAAAAGGTCAGCCTCCGCCACCCCCGGCTTCTATCCCTAAAGTTGCGCCGGGCGAAGAAGGCGAAAAGCGGCCTTATGTCGTTATGGTTGTCGGGGTCAACGGCAGTGGCAAAACCACTTCGATTGCCAAGCTGACGGCTTATTATCAGAGCGGTGGGGCTAAAGTAGTCTTGGGAGCGGCTGATACTTTCCGGGCCGGGGCGATTGACCAGCTAAAGCTGTGGGGACAGCGAGTGGATGCCCCGGTGATTGCGCGTGGGCCGGGGGCGGACCCGGCGGCGGTGGCCTTCGATACTGTCAAGCACGCCCAGGAAAATCAGGCCGATATTGCGATTGTGGATACCGCCGGGCGGCTACAGACCAATTTTAATCTGATGGCGGAAATGAAGAAAATCGAGCGCACTATCGAGAAAGCGCAAGCAGGCGCACCTAACGAAATTTTGCTGGTGCTGGACGCAACTACCGGGCAGAATGGGCTATCCCAGGCCAAGCACTTTACCAATGGGGTTGGGATTGACGGGATTATTCTGACCAAGCTGGATGGGACGGCTAAAGGTGGTATCGCCTTTGCGATTGCCAGTGAAATGAAAATCCCGATTAAGTATATCGGGACGGGCGAAAAGGCGGTAGATTTCGCCGAATTTGAGCCGGAAGCTTATGTCAATGCGTTATTCCGCCGGGACTAAAAGCCCGCCAGGAACGCCAACGGGCCGAACAGGAACGCGCCGCCAAAGAACAGGAACGTGCCGCTAAAGAAGCAGCCTGGGCCAAATTGCGGGAACTAGGGATAAACCCGGAAGACTTGTAATTTTATCAGGATGATATTATCAAGATACCAAGTTAATATAAATAAATTCAGGATGGGATGGAAGAAGCAGAATGTTTGAAACACTTTCCGAAAGATTAGAAGGTACTTTTCGCAGCCTAACCGGGCGCGGCAAAATTTCCGAGGATGATATTCGCAAGGCGATGAGCGAAGTCCGCCGGGCGCTCCTGGAAGCCGACGTAAATACGATTATCGCCGAAGAATTTACCAACGATGTCGCCGAGGAAGCGATTGGGGCGCAGGTCATGGCTGGCCTGAATCCCGGTCAACAGGTGATCAAAATCGTCAATGACAAGTTGGTTGAGTTATTGGGCGGCGAAGGCGAAGATAATAATAAGCTCAATTTGCAAAGTAGTCCGCCCACCGTCATTATGATGATTGGGCTACAGGGTTCGGGTAAGACTACCACCGTCGGTAAACTGGCGATGGCCTTGCGCCAGCTAAAACCAGCCCAGCGCCCCTTGCTGGTCGCTGCCGACATCTACCGACCTGCCGCGATTGACCAGCTCCAAACTTTAGGCCAGCAGCTTGGTATTCCGGTCTTTAGCGAAGGCGACAAAATAGCTCCGCCTCTGATTGCTCAACACGCTATCGCTCACGCCAAAAAGAATAATCATACCGTTGTCATTATAGATACCGCCGGACGATTGCAGATTGACGAACCCCTCATGCAAGAGCTTCAGCAAATCAAGCACGATGTCGGGCCGCACGAGATTCTGCTGGTAGTAGATGCCATGACCGGACAGGAGTCGGTCAATGTGGCGATGGAATTTAATCGGCGGGTCGGGATTACCGGGCTGGTCGTGACCAAGATGGACGGCGATGCTCGCGGCGGTTCGGCCCTGTCGGTGCGGGCCGTCACTGGGGTTCCCATAAAATATATGGGCGTAGGCGAAAAGCTGGATGCCCTGGAACCGTTTTATCCTGACCGCATCGCCCAACGGATTTTGGGGATGGGCGATATTCTGACCCTGATTGAGCGGGCGCAGCAAACCTACAACGAGGAAGAGGCCCAAAAACTTCAAGAGAAGATGAAAAAAGGGAAGTTCGACCTGGAAGACTTCCTGAGCCAGATGAAAAATATCCGCAAGATGGGTTCGCTGGGCGGGCTATTGGGGCTGTTGCCGGGGGTCGGCAAACAGATGAAAGAGATGCGAAACGCCCTGGAAACTCCCGAAGCCGAGTCCCAGCTCAAGCGCACCGAGGCTATTATCCTTTCTATGACCAAAAAGGAGCGCACCGAGCCAGAAGTTATCAACGCCAGCCGCCGTCGCCGGATTGCCAACGGTAGCGGCACGACTGTCGCCGATGTCAACGACCTGTTGCAGCAATTCAAGGTGATGCGTCAGATGATGCAGCAAATGGGTAAAGGCGGCGGTATGAATATGGGCAACCTGGGCGCAATGCTGGGCGGTGGAATGGGCGCACCGGGGATGCCGGGTGCGCCCAACAGTCGCAAGTTGCCACCTCCGCCCGTCCGTGACCCCCTGGCGGACTTCAAGCGCGGCGGGAAAGCAGTCGGGACTGGGGGTAGCAAAACCTCAGTTACTATCCCGCCCCGGCCTGGGACGGGGGCAGTTCCCGCTTCGGTCAATCGAGGATTGGTGCGCCCGCCCAAGAAAAAGAAGAAGTAGCCCCTAAAAATTGATAAATACCATCCTGCCTCTGGCAGTGTTCCTGGCAACCCTGTTACTGATAATGACCCGGCCCAAAGGGTTGAGTGAGGCGATTATCGCCCTCGGTGGCGCAGTCCTGATGCTGCTTCTGGGGCGAGGCTGGGGGCGTATTGGCAGAAAAGTGGGATGTCTTCCTCTTTTTCCTGGGGCTGATGACGATTGCCGCTATCGCCGATACCGCCGGTTTCTTCGACTGGACTGCCGCCATCGCGGTCAAGCTGTCGGGCGGGAATGGCAAGCGGCTTTTCCTCAATGTGTTTATTCTTGGCACTATAATTACTACCTTTCTTTCCAATGATGCCACCGCTCTGATACTTACTCCGGTATTACTGGCGCATTTTGTATCTGGCTAAGTCTCTTTTGAGGCTGTAGGAAGGCCCACCCCAATTTTGCAAAGTGTGGTAAAATAGAATATCAAATGTGTGAATATTAAGATAAGTATCGAACTTGATTGGTTAAGAAGCTGCTTCAATTGGATTAGCTGATAATATTACAGTTTGACTGATATTATACTCACTGCATACAGCTAAAATTAAGGAGTTGAGAAAAGCTATGACTAAAATCTTGATTGTAGATGATGAGCAGAATATTTTGCTCTATCTAAGCGAAGCATTGGAGGACGAAGGTTACGCAATTACTACCAAAGCCAGTGGCAAGGAAGCCGTTAGCGCAGTTGAAAATGAAGAGTATGACCTCTTGTTGGTAGATTTGAAGTTAAGGGACCTGGATGGGCTGGAAGTAATGCGCGAGGCCAAAAAACACTCCCCTGATACCGTAGTAATAATGTTGACCGGTCACGGCTCCCTGGAATCGGCCATGGAAGCTATTAAATATGGCGCATTTGATTATTTGCTCAAGCCCAGCAGCGTGCAAGACCTGAAAGATAGTATCCGGCGCGGTCTGGAGAAACGCGAAAGTGATTTGCAGGAACGCCGTCTGGCAAGTCAAGCCCGCGTATTTGCCCGTGCAATTCTGGAAGGTGGCGAGGTCGCCAGTGGGGTCGAACAAAGTCTCGCCAGAGCGATTGGACAAGGCCATCCTCAGCCCCGCAAGCCCGAAGATGAAGAAATCGTGGCGGTCAGTGATGTGGTTGTAGATGTGAAAAAGCACGAGGTAAAGCGCGGTGGCGAATTACTGGGACTGACCCCCACCGAGTTTAATTTACTGGTGACGCTGATGAACAACGCCGGGCGGGTGCTGAGTTGTAAATATCTGGTCAAGCAGGTACATAACTACGATTTGAGCGAATTTGACTCGCGCTCGATGATTCGGGTACATATCAAACATCTGCGCCACAAAATTGAGCGTGACCCCAACACCCCGGAATATATTTTGAACGTGCGCGGCCTCGGTTACAAGTTCGGGGCTTAGAGTTACTAAAACCGTATTGTTTTTAGCGGCCTGTTAAAGAAAGTCATCGCAATGTCCTACTCTCGTCGCACTTCAACCTTAACCTTTAACGGGCGCTTGCCAGTTCACCCGCCAAAAATCGGCTTCATCCTCTGGTGGGTTATCGCGATTGCTCTTTTGGTTAGCCTCACTTTAAGCT
Source organism: Chloroflexia bacterium (assembly GCA_038245615.1). Classification (GTDB taxonomy): domain Bacteria; phylum Chloroflexota; class Chloroflexia; order Chloroheliales; family Chloroheliaceae; genus 54-19. The sequence goes on from JBBRSG010000021.1 coordinate 5,114, forward strand.
TGTCCGAAAGTACTTCAAGGGTGGCGCGGGCGGCTCAAACCGTGCCGACCCAGGTTATTACCAGCAGCTTTTACGGACATATTGGCTCAGAAGAAATCACCGGAGTAGCCCAATTCTCCAACGGCGATATAATTATAGTCGGCAATTCTGACACTCCCACTTTTCCCGGTGCAACCGCTATCGGCGGGGCGGGCAGCCCTTGTAGCTCTACTAATCCTGGCGGCTTTATCGCTCGCTTGAACCCCAACGGACAAGCCTTTATTTGGCAACGTTATTTTAATTGTGGTGTAGCCGCCCCGCGCCGGGTGGTGCTGGATGCTTCAGATAATATTTACATCGCGGGAATAGCATATAGCGGCTTCAGCAGTTTGGTTTCCGGGACGTGTGATACTACTATCAACGGCAGTTCCGACCCCTTCGTGGCAAAGCTTTCACCGACAACTGGCAATATGGTATGGGCCAGCTTTCGTCAAGGCGAGGCTTATCTCGATAACGTCCAGCTTGGGCTTGCCAGCGGCGGGCGACCACTTTTGGGCGGCAAGAACGGCGCGACAGCCTTTTTGACCCGTTTTGGGAGCGATGGTAGTTGCGATGCGGGCTTTGATACTAGCGTCAGCGACCCTTTGAACGGCGGCGCTCAGACCTGGCTCGCCGAACTGGTGGTAAAACCAGCCGATGATACGGTCTACGCCATCGGCTATCACCAGCGCGAGACTAACCTGAAAGTGCCGTTTTTGGTTAGCTTTAACTCCAGTGGCGCGGTACGCTGGCGGGATTATAACTCGGCGGCAGTTCCCAGTGGGCTGCGGGCGGATAGCGTGGGTCGCGCTCTGAGCCTGGATGCCGATGGCAATTTGCTGGCGGCTTTCTCGACGGACGGCGGCAATACGATTTTGTATAAAGACCCTCAAAATCTCAATAGCCTCGATATTCCCCAGCTAAACGGCGCATATCAACCCGGTTATGGGCTGGCTAACGGGTCGGCGACTTCCAGTTTTATCGGGCGCTATAGTGCTGCTACTGGCAACATTCTGGATGCCACCTTTTTCCATGCTACCCTGACAAATGGACGAACCAACACTACCAGAGTGGCGGCAGTCCGGGCCGATAGTGCCAACCGGGTTTATATAGTGGGTGAAACGGCTTGTTGTCTGCCCCTGACCAGCGATGCCTATCGCAGTAGCTATATCAGTGGAGAAGGCTTCTTTACCTTGCTAAATCCTCAGATGAGCGGGCCGTTACTTTATTCCAGTTACTTTGGCTCAGATGGAGATGCTGGTACGGACAAAATCAATGCGCTCGCTTTGAAAGGAGACCGAGTGATATTGGGGGGTTCTAGCGGATTTCCCGGTTTTGTCAGCCTAAACCCGCTGCAACTCAATTTCGGCAGAGGCCCAAAGGATGCTCAACTCGTGATAATCGCGCCGCCCTATGAGCTGGATTTGTTTTTGGCGACTGCGCCCCAAATTATCGGCGCGGAACAACCGTCCGCCCCGATTAAAGTCGAGTTACGTAACAGCCTGACCGGGCTGCCTTTTGGGGCTGCGAATAATATTAACCTGACCCTGACCAGCTCCAGTCCCGGCGGCGGCTTTAGTCTGACATCGGGTGGCAGTTATAGCTCCAGCCTGAATATTCTCCTAGCTGCCGGACAAAGCAGCGTTTCCTTTTTCTACAAGGACAGTAATTCGGGTCAGCCGACTATTACTATTACCCCATCCATTACTTCGGGGCTGAGTACCCTGACCCAGGTTGAAACTATCGTCAAACTGACTGTTAGCCCTAATAACCTTGCATTTCGGGCCAATCGGCTGGGCCAAGTCCCGCCCGCCAAAAGCGTGATTATAAGTCTGCCGGGAGCTAATTCGGCGGTAAACGGCTGGGCCTTAGTCGGCGGCAGCCTGAATTACGGCCCAGGCGCGAGCGGTTGGCTGAACCTGGGAGCTATCACCGGCGGCCCATCGACACCCCAGACTGCCACTATCGGGATTGCGAATCTTCCCGCCGGAATTGGGACTTATACCGCCAGCTTTAGCCTGCGGGATACCAGCTATAACAGTCAGGCTACGGTCAACCTCACGCTCGAAGTCCGTGAGGTCAAATTGGTTATTTTGACCAATCCCCAAATTATCAGCCAGAACGCCGATTCGGGCGCAATTACACTTGAGCTTGAGGACAGCCTCGATTTTAGGCCGGTCAAACTCAGCGACCCGTTATCCCTGACCCTCAGTAGTAGCAGCCTGACCGGGGTTTTCAGCGCCACTCCCGGCGGTAGCCCGGTTACAACCGCAACAATCAGCTCTGGGAGTAGCCGCACCGCGTTTTATTATCGGGATAGCACGATTGGCACGCCTACCTTGACCGCCACCCCTGGAAGCGGGCTTGACCCGGTTAGCACCACGATTGCGGTGGTTAATAGCACCGATTGTCCACCTGCCAGTTCGACTATAGTCAACAACAGTGCCGATGGGCCATCGGCAGACTTGTGTCAGGTTACATTCCGCAAGGCTTTGGGTCGGAGCAATAATAATATAACGTTTGCCGCCGGGATAAATATCGTGATACCCGAAACGGCTTTGCCGAACTTAATCGGCAAGAAAGTAAACGACCAGCCGTGCAGTCCGCCAAAAATTCGGCTAGATGGACTGAGTATCACAGCCAGCGGGGTAAGCGGGCTGATTTTGGGCAATGGCAATCAACTCTATAATTTAGCGATATATGGCTTTAGCGGTTATGGGGTAAAGGTTATCGGCCCTGGTAATATCTTAAAGTGCAATTATATCGGGACTTCTAATAACCTTCTGGCGCAGCCAAATGGTTTGGGAGCAATTCAAATGCTAGTGGGTGGTAACGCTCAATTTTTGGGTAATGTCGGGAATATTATCTGGCAAAAATTGCCCGAACAATAAGAAAATCTCGCCGGTAGTTCTTTAAAATGTCATCGTAAGACATCCCGGAGGTCAGGTAATCCAGAACATCATAAACCGTTATGCGCATATCTCTAATACAAGGTTTGCCTCCTTGTTTGCCCGGTTCACTGTAGTTATGGCTTTGTAGTTTATAGCGATTTTCCCTTTTAGCATGCTTCCAGACTCCAAATAGCTCTTCAACTGATTATAGCGTAGAGCCAACGGGTCTACTGCTTGACAGCCTGCCAAAATTTTGTTACCTTTACAAGCACAAAAACGTTTTACTAATTATTTTCACCGACCAATATTTTTGCAGGCAAAACTATATGCGCCGACCAGAAGTTACCATCCGCCATGTCGCCGAGCGAGCCGGAGTATCCGCCAGCACCGTTTCCCACGTGTTGAATGGCAACGACCAACATGTTGGGGCAACCAAACGAGCGCGAGTGCTGGAAGTTGTCCGCGAACTAAACTACCGGCCCAACGCTATCGCCCGCAGCATGGTCAAACGGGCCACCGCTACCATTGGGCTGGTGATTACCGAGCTGCAAAACCCACTCTTTGTGCCAGTCACGGAAGGGGTGGAAGACGTGTTGCGGGCCGAGGGCTACCAAATTATACTGGCAAGTGCTACCGACTGGGAAAGCGAAGCCCAGGCTATCGAAACTTTACGCACTCAGCAAGTAGACGGCTTTATTTTTATGTCCATCTCGCAACGTTATCCCAGCGACCATATTCTGAAGCTGAAAGAAGAAGGTTTTCCGGTAGTGGTGATAAATCGCTATTTAGAAGACGATACCATAAACCGGGTGCAGATTGATGACCGCAACGCCGGCTATACCGCCACCCGCCATCTGTTGAGCCTGAAACATACCCGCCTCGGCGCAATAACTGGGGCGCTCGACCAAAATTTCCCTCGGCGCAGCGCCCTGGAACGTCATGTCGGTTGGCAACAGGCTATACAGGAGGCGGGCCTACCCTCCAATCCGGCCTGGGTCGCCGATGGGCAGTATACTTTCGAGGGTGGCTATCAATCTATGCGCCGGATTCTAGCCGAAATCTGGCCCAAACCGGCAGCCGAGCGCCCCACCGCCTTTTTTATCGCCAACGAATCAATGGCAGTCGGGGCGCTCAAGGCCCTCTATGAGGCTGGGGTGCGCGTGCCGCAAGAATTGGCAATTGTGACGGTGGGCGACCCCCCTTTTGCGGCTTATACTGCTCCGGCCCTGACTACAATAGCTTTGCCGGTGGTCGAGGCCGGACAAACCGCCGCCCGAATTCTGGTCGAAAATCTCAAAGCCACTACCGCACTTCCGGCCCAGCATATTACCCTCACCTGTCACATGAATATTCGGGAGTCGTGCGGCGCTAAAAACCTTTGACGGTTAGGAAACTTTTATAAGGGTTAATGAAAACTAATAGGGGCATACCGGATAAACCTAATTTTTATAATATATCCTGTCCATCCTGTATATCCCTGTTAAAAGCATTTTACAGGAGGAAACTCGTGACTATCCCAAATAGCGCCGCTCTGCTGGACGGCAAACGCGGTTTGATTATCGGCGGCACTTCCGGGCTGGGGCTGGCGACGGCCCAACAAGCGGTAGCCTGGGGCGGCAAGGTCATTCCGGCCTCATCCAACCCTGAAAAAGTAGCTGCCGCACTCAAAACTTTAGGCCAGCCCGAAGATTTCCCGACCCTGACGGTGGATGCCCATAGCAAAGAATCCCTGACCGAAGGAGTTCGGCAAGCAGCCGAGGCCCTGGGACGGCTGGACTTTTTGTGCTATTTCGCCGGGATGTTGCGCTCCGACCCCATCGAGACCATTACCGAAGAAGTTCTGGACGAAGTGCTGGCGGTGAACACCAAAGGGGCGTTGTGGGCGGCCCAGGCTGCTTTCCCCTACATGAAGGCTCAGGGCGGCGGAGCAATCATCATAGTTGGGTCGCTGGCCTCGCATCTGGCCTGGGGCGGGGTGGCATCTTATGCTATCAGCAAACAGGCTATTCAGGGGATAGCGGTCAATCTGGCAAACGAGTGGGGACAGTACGGTATTCGAGTAGTACCGATTTCGCCGGGAGTTATTATCACCGATGTCAACCGCGATATTTTGCAAAAAAACAAAGCCCGCAGCGAAAGTATTCTCTATCGCACTCCCCTGGGTCGCTTTGGAGAAACCAGCGAGGTCGGGGCGGTAGTGGCTTTTCTCTGCTCCGATTTTGCCAGCTATATCAGTGGCAGCCCGATTGTGATAGACGGTGGCTATACTGCTCGCGGGGCAAACCCCTTGACCTTCTAATATTGCCCGAATATTGCCCGAATCCCGATTGCAAAATGTGAGCTATTTCTATTTTATTTTTTAATTTTTAGGGTAAAATAGCTTATAATCAATTCTGGGTCTTCGGTCTAGCAGGACGGGTCAAGAAAGGGGTCAATCGGGTTATGAATCAACTACGGACGGCACAATTATTAGACGGGCGCTACCAGTTGGACAAGCTGGCAGGCCGCGGGGCATTTGCTCAGGTTTATCTGGCGACGGACTTGCGGCTCAAACGGCAAATCGCGGTTAAGGTTCTCAAGGCCGACCTCAGCGAGGATGAAAATTTCTTGCGGCGCTTCGAGCAGGAAGCTCAATCCAGTGCCTCGCTGGAACATCCCAATATTCTCACTATCTATGATTTCGGACACGACGGAGAAACGGCCTATATTGTAATGCCCTATATTCGGGGCGGCACCCTCGACCAGAAGTTGCAGAAACAGGGTAAATTTGACCTGGTGCAGACCCTCTTTTATCTGCATCAGGCCGCCATCGCCCTGGATTACGCCCACCGCAGCAAAATCGTTCACCGCGACATCAAGCCGCATAATATCCTCTTGCGTGACGACAGCGACCACCTCTTGCTCTCGGATTTCGGGATAGCCAAAGCCCTCAGCTCGGATAGCAGCTTTAGCGGCACCGCTATACTTGGTACGCCTTCGTTTATGGCCCCGGAGCAATGGGACGGAAAAGTCAGCAAAATGGTGGATATTTATGCCCTGGGGTGTCTGGCCTTCAAGCTGTTAATCGGGCAATCGCCTTATCTGGGCTTGCCGATTGATATTATTATGGCCCACAAAACTGCCCCGATTCCATCGCTAGTCGAGCGCAGCCAGGGTGAATTACCCGCCAGCCTCCAGCCGATTTTCGATAAAGTTATGGCAAAAGACCCTCACGAGCGTTATCAATCGGCGGGAGATTTTGTGGCGGCTTTGCGGGTGGTAGCTTTGGGACAGACTGAGGCCAGTATCTATGAAATCGAACACCCGACTATGCCGCTCAGTCAACTGATGGTGGTTCTCCCGCCCGTCCGCGAATTTACCCCGATTCATCCAGTCGAAGATGTACCGGACGAAAATCTGACGCAGGCTGAAACGATTTTGAGTGACCAACTTAAAAACTCATCCAGAGCTTTTCGACTGGAAGTAGTGGACGGGGTAGGCGAGGGCAGCCTGGATTTGAATCTGAGCGAACAGTTGCCGATTATTACTATCGGCATCAAGCAGCCCGGCAGCCAGTTGCTCTATTGCTGGAACGACAAACAACCCTGGTTTCTCAAAGCCGCCAATCCCCAGGCCGTGCGGATGATTTCGCGCCGTCACTCGTATCTCAAGCTAGTGGAGGGAGTAGCCTGGTTATTTAGCGGTAGCCCGGATGGAGCGCCCGCCCCCAACGGCACTTTTATCAATGGTGAGAAGCTGGAACACGGGCAGGGGCAAGCCCTCAAGGATGGCGATTTAATCGGGCTAGGGCCACGCGACAAGAACGCCGACCCGAACCTGAGCCGCGAAGGTGGCGCAACCCTTCGTTTTAAGACGATTTAAGCGGGTTTGGCCCTAGTCTAGGAGCTACTCTGCCGGTTTGGGCGGCGGTTTCAGCCCAGCAAGGTGGCTACTATCGCTGGAAGTGTGCAGCCGATAGAATGGCTCTTTGCCTTTGAGGTTGACCTCGATAATACTCAAACTACAGTTGGCGACTGCCAGTCGGTCAATGTTGGTCTGGCGACGCACCACCGTTTCGGTTGCCCCCAACGCTTGCAAGATAAAAAACTGCACATTAATCTGATGGGCCACTATTAAAGCTGTTTTCTGCACGATTTTGGGTTGCTCAAGCGCGACCCCACTGCGGTCGCGGTTTTGGGCCGAAGCGTTCTCCTGCGCTACCGGGTCGGGCGGTGGGTCTTCGCTCAAGCTGGCGATTTCCTCAAACACCGTCTGGGTGCGCTCCATCACCGTTTTGACCGCCTCGCCATCCTCAAACTTAAAGGTATAATCGTCCCGAAAGCGCCGCTTTTCCTCTTCACTCCAGGTCTTAATCATTTCTTTGGTCAGCATGCCCTCCATACGGGCGCTCAACCGGGCCTCTCGCAAACCTTCCAGCACTTGTAAAGAAGTTTGCGGCTCAAGGCCTTTGGCTTGAACGATAATCGAGGCGGTCTGGTAGCAGCGAAAAATCGGGCTGCTAAAGTGATAATCGAAATTGACCTCTTTGAGGCGCTGCCCGATGCACTCGGCTTGCTGTTCGCCCAACGGCGAGAGGGGTACATCTTGCCAACCCTGATGGCGCTCTTCGGCGTTCCAGACCGATTGACCATGACGTACCAGATATAACAACATTTAGTTAGCTCCTGTTAGGTTTTTTGTAATAATTGTTCCTGGCGCACCCGTTCAAAGGATTTATCGGTTAGCTGGGCCAGTTCCGTCACCAACTCTTCATCCAATTGGGTGAAGTTGAAACACGATTTGCCTTGCATCCGCTTTTTGAGGCGGTCTGAAAGATTTTCCAACATGTCAGGGAACATATAAACCGGCATCAAATGGTAACTGACATAATTCTTGTTGATTTTGACCGCTCCGACAAAAATCCCTTTCGGGTGCTTCTCCGATTTAGGCGCATCCACACAATAATTGTCCGAAGTATCGGCAATTATGGTCAACCCAGCGGCATATTTGGCAAAAAGCGGTTTCAACCGCTCAAAAATCGCCGGAAAATTATCCTTGTTCACCATCGCAACCTCCTTTTCGGGGGATTGGGGATTGGGGTCGGGGGTCAGGGAAAATTCAGGGCTTAGGGTGGAGTTCCCTAATCGTAAATCGTAAATCCCCTGACTCCCGACTCCCGACCCCAATCCCCTACTCCCCGTCTAACCGCTCGGAAAGAACTGAAAGCAAATCGGCGATGGGGACGCGCACCTGTGACATGGTATCGCGCTCCCGAATAGTTACAGCATTATCGTTCAGGCTATCGAAATCCACCGTCACGCAATAGGGTGTACCGATTTCGTCCTGACGGCGGTAGCGTTTGCCGATGGACTGGGTTTCATCGTACATCACCATCCAATGTTTGCGAAGTTTCTTGGCGATGTCCTTCGCCAGATTAGATAGTACCTCTTTTTTGGAAAGCGGCAGTATCGCCACCTTAATCGGGGCAATATCTTTGTGGAAACGCAATACCACCCGCTTTTCGTCCTTGTCCGGCTCTTCGTGATAGGCATCAATCAGGAAGGTCAGGGCGGTACGTGTGACCCCGGCGGCGGGTTCAATCACAAACGGCACAATCCGCTCTTTGCTTTCCTCGTCAAAGTAGCTCAAATCCTTGCCGCTATGTTCGGCGTGCTGGGTCAGGTCATAATTGGTGCGATTGGCGATACCTTCCAGTTCGCCCCAACCCCACGGGAAAAGATATTCCACATCGCTGGTAGCCTTCGAGTAAAACGAAAGCTCATCTTTGGCGTGAGGACGCAAGCGCAACCGTTCCGGGGTAATCCCCAGTTTCAAATACCAGTCGTAGCGTTCTTTGACCCAAAACTCGTGCCATTCGTCGTCAGTACCGGGCTTAACGAAGAACTCCATTTCCATCTGCTCAAATTCGCGGGTACGAAACACAAAGTTACCGGGGGTAATCTCGTTGCGGAAACTCTTACCGATTTGGGCGATACCAAACGGCAGCTTCCGGCTGGTAGAAGTCTGAACATTGGTGTAATTGATAAACATCCCCTGGGCCGTCTCAGGCCGCAGATAGGCCACCGAAGCGTTATCCTCGGTGACACCAACCGCCGTTTTGAACATCAGGTTAAACTTGCGCGGCTCGGTCAATTCGCCCCCGCAATTGGGGCAAGTAATCTGGCCTTTGGCATTGTGCTTGGTCGGGCCGTATTGGGCCTCGTAGTTACCTTCTTCCAGGTGGTCGAGTCGCCAGCGCATCTTGCAATTTTTGCAGTCCACCAAGGGGTCGGAAAAGTTAGCGACGTGACCACTGGCGACATAGACTTTTTCCGGGCCAAGAATCGACGCTTCCAGCCCTACTACGTCATCCCGCTCCTGAACCATCGCCCGCCACCACAGGTTACGGACATTCCGCAAAAGTTCGACCCCTAGCGGGCCGTAATCGTAGGTGCTACCAAACCCGCCATAAATTTCGGCGGACGGAAAAACAAAGCCCCGTCGCTTGCACAGCGACACAATCGTATCCATCGTGACGTTAGCCGGACTAGCCGTCACTGCTTGAGAATCATCAGACATAGGTGAACCCCTCCTCTTTATTCTGAGATTTGCCGGGGAATTTTGGGTATATAAAAACCCTCGCCCGGCCCGAATAAAACGGCCCAGGGACGAGGGCAGCCACCTCAAAATTAGAGGCGCAAAGCTCTTCTCGCGGTTCCACCCTGGTTGACGCACTTGCCTGCTATCTCAAAAACAAGTTTTTAAGCAAGCTCCAAAGCACGCCCACTCTTTGGGAAATTGGCTCCAGAGTCCCTTCATTGCTCCTCCGCGTGATACCGCACTCTCAGCCCCGGTAGCCGTTTTGGGTAATCCTGAGAAAACCCACTTTCCTGACTGGCTGGCTACCTTCGGTGCAATTCTCTGTCGGGCGGCAGATACAATTACTATTCTCTTTCAAGGCCACAATCTTTACTTTTGGCGGCATTATACCACCCGCCGAGGCAAAAGGCAAAGGCCGGCCCTGGTTTGACATCAAATAAGCCGAGGTGTATAATGCTCCTGTAAGTAAAAACGGCGCGGAGTGGAGCAGTGGCAGCTCGTCGGGCTCATAACCCGAAGGTCGTAGGTTCGAATCCTGCCTCCGCAACCAAAGCAATCTTTATTTTCTTTATCACACTCGACGGGGTGTGATTTTTGTTTTACCCTTTATTTCCAATTCTCGTTCCCGGAGGTCAAGCATGATGCCACCGCTTAACCCAACCCAAGCCCTCGCTATTTTTTGGCAAAAAGTCGTTTCGCCCACCCAAAAAGTGCTGGTGGCGGTTTCGGGCGGGCCGGATTCACTAGCCTTACTCCATGCTCTGCGGCAATCGCAATCGCGCTATCCAGCTTTAGTGATTGAAGTTGCCCACCTTGACCACCGAATTCGGGGAGAACAGGCCGCCGCTGATGCCGCTTTTGTGCAAAAATATTGTCGTGAGGCCGGCCTTATCTGCCACCTGGCGGAATACGAGGTTCGAGATTTTGCAGCTCAGGCCCATCTTTCAGTGGAGGATGCCGCCCGCCGGGTGCGCTATAGCTTTCTTGGCGCGGTGGCGGCAGAGCGGGGCTGCAAGCTAGTACTAACCGGACATAATGCCGACGACCAGGCCGAAACCGTCCTAATGCGGCTACTGCGCGGAACTGGGCCAAGCGGTCTGGCAGGTATGGCCCAATTATCGCCGCTACCCCCGCCCGACCCATTGCTGGAAAAAGATTTTCCTGCGCCCCCTCCCAATAGTGATATTCAGTTAGGGCGACCCTGGCTGACGGTTGGGCGGCCTGAAATCGAGGCTTATTGCGCCGAACAGGGGCTTATCCCGCGTCAGGATGAAACCAACCAACAATCCGATTACCAGCGCAACCGGGTACGCCTGGAACTACTGCCTCACCTCGAATCATATCAGCCAAACTTCAAGGCCAACCTGACCCGCCTCGCCGACCTGAGTCGGGCCGACCAGCAATGGCTCGACCAATTGACCGAAGCCGAGTTTATGGCCCATGCCGATAGGCAACCCCAGCAGGTCAGCTTTGACCAAAAATATTTCGCCGCCCAACCTCTAGCTTTGCAGCGCCGTCTGGCAAGGCGGATGGCTCTGGCCCTCAAGGGTTTGCATAATATCGAGGCCGGGCATATCGAGGCCAGCCTGGAACTCTTTTCCACTACGTCCGATGGGCAGATAAATCTGCCGGGCGGCTTACTGGCCTTCCGGCGAAGCCCTAGAGTCGGGCTGACGACCACCGAACTGGCGGTCTGGCAACCCCTTACCGCCTTATTGCCCCTCTCCGGCATTCTGGAAAGCCCCGACCAGTCCTGGCAGTTGGAAACCCGGCTTATTAGCGCCCGTGATGCCGGGCCAATTCCAAGCGACAAGTTTCGAGCATGGCTGGACTATGGTAAAATTGGGACGGCCCTGATGGTCAGGCCGCGCCGAGAGGGAGACCGCTTTCGACCTCTGGGTGGGCCGGGTCGCCGCAAAGTTCAGGATGTCATGTTGGAAGCCCGTATCCCGGCCCACTTGCGCCCGGTCTGGCCTATCGTGGTGCGTCCCGCCCAAAGCGATGGTCAACCCGAAGCTATCGTCTGGATACCGGGCGCGGCTATCGCTCACGATTTTAGAATTACCGAGAAAACTCAGGAGATTTACGAGTTGCGGTTGAGAGTGATCAGTGGTCAGTGGTCAGAGAAATGCAGGACTGAGGACTGAGGAAATGGGTTGGAGAAAAGGCATGACGGATGACGGTTGGCAGTTTAACTCAAAACTTAGAACTCAAAACTCAAAACTACCTTACTGACCACTGACCACTGACCACTGCTAAGGAGAAAACAACGTGGTTTCAATGTCCGACGATTTGGCGGAAATTCTGATAGATGAGGCGACTTTGCAGGCTAAAATTGTGGCGTTGGGCGAGGGAATCACCCGTGATTATGCCGGGAAAGATGTAGTCTTGATCGGGGTCCTCAAGGGCGCGATAATGTTTATGGTGGATTTGGCGCGGGCTATCAAGCTACCAGTGACGCTGGATTTTATGGCGGTTTCCAGCTACGGCGCAAGTACCCAATCCAGCGGGGTGGTGCGAATCCTAAAAGACCTGGACCGTAGCATTGAAGGAAAACATATCCTGATTGTAGAAGACATCGTGGATAGCGGGATGACCCTGGCATATCTGGCAGATTACTTGCGGGCGCGAAATCCTGCCAGCCTTAAAATCTGTGCCTTGCTCAACAAGCCTGACCGCCGTACTAGCGATGTGGTAATTGATTATATGGGTTTTGATATTCCCGATAAATTCGTAGTCGGCTATGGTCTGGATTATGCCGAGGTTTACCGCAATCTGCCCTATATCGGGGTATTAAAGCCGGAGCTATATACCTCATAAATAGTCAAAAGACGCGGTCTTAAAATGATTTGCTGATTTGAAAATAATCGTCTTACACCTCCAAACCCAAGTTTGGTTATAGTTGAAAAATTTACGCCGTAAATTTTTCAACTATAACTTTTTCCGGGTTTACCTCGATTTGCAAGCCAAAGTCTTAACCAAAAAGGGGCGGTGGGAGAAATGTTTCCCACCGCCCCTTTTTGGTTGATTTAGAAATTCAGCTTGACAAAGAGTTGTCCAAAGACATCCCCCACTGCACTCGCGCCTGAGCGGGAAAGGCGATAACCGTCGCCGATAAATACCCATTGTGGGTGATTGAGCCAATCCAGCGCCGCCAGATCAGCTACATAAACTTGACCTGGATATTTGGCTGCCAGTCGGCTAATCAGACTGTTAAAGTCGGTCTGCACGGTTTTTATCCGTTCCGCCGTAAAACAGGCCTTGTAAAAGCGGAAAGCTCGCAGGTCGGGAACGTTGCCGATAATAATTTTGCGGTTGGCGTAGCGTTCCTCGCCGCTGGGAGCTAACCGGGGGTCTTTCAGGCTGCGATTCAAAATACTCTTGAAAATTAGGTCTAACCGCTCCTCGTAGCCCCGCAGGAAAGTTTCAAACGGGGTATCGGCGTTGACCAGGGCGTAGGTCAAATCGTTCATCACCTGCCACATTGCTACAAAATTAATTGGCTGCTGCAAAGTTCTGGGCAACAAAGAATTTACGTCGCTGATAAAGATACTGCCAATTGTATTGCTGGTCAAACTCCCCTGTGTCTGAAATTTTTGCACTAAAGTAGGAGTCCAGGTTGGTACCCGGAAGGTCGCAGTCGGGGCCGGCGTTACGGTAGCTGCATCCGCCGGACGTGGGGTCAGCGGTACAAAAACATCCGCCGTATTATAGGGCAAAGGCGTAGCCGTCGGCACCGGGGTATTGGTCGGAATTGGCGTAAAAGTGGCCGCCGGAATACGGAAGCTGTTCAACCGTTGATCCGAAAACCAGCGAGTTTCAAATTCGGACAGCCATTCACTATCTGCTGCCAGCGCCAGCCCGTTTACTTGTCCCGAACTGGAAGAAGTCGGGGCCGGGATAGGCGTCCCCGAAACATTAAAATACTGCTCGGCAATACACTGGGTAGTAAATACTGGCGGGGGGAAATAATCCAGCCGATAGTAAGGCCCAAGAATATTCGATGAATAGATACCTAACGGCACCACTCGCGGCGGGTTATAGGGAGTGGCAGTAAAAGATTGCGTCGGCGTAGGAATCGGCGTAGTAGTCGCCCCCGGAGTAAAGGCCGGTTGGTAGAATGGCTGGGTCGGCGGTAGAAACTGGTTGGGCGGAGTCGCAGTCGGCAATATAATCGGAATTTCAGTGGGAGTCGGGGTCGGAGCCGGGGTCGGCGACGGCTGCACGGTGGCGGTTGGACTTGGCCCAGCAGTAACCTGGGGCAACGGGGCCTGGGGCTGGCTTACGACTTCGCCGCAGCCAGTGGCTCCCGCCATAATCACTACTACCACCGTCCAAACCAGACCGTGATAAGCTAAACTTTTGGATGAGAGCTTTTTGCCAGACATTACCCTGAACTCCTACAAGTTTTAAATTTCTTTTTCGACTTGTTATCTTGACGGGCCTGCGCCCGGCTACGACTAAAGTGCCTATAGAACACAAATGAAACAAGCTGCGAACAGTTTCGAGCGATACTCTACCTACCTCTATTATAGCGTAATATGTCAAGTAGATATGTAAAGTTAGCAACTCTCATTATAGCGTAATATGTCAAGTTGAAAAGGGGTAATTCGGGCTATTTTTGGGAATTGGTAAAATTGGGTTGGGGAATATAATTTTGAATTTTAAGTTTTGAATTTTGAGTTTTGAGTTTGAGTTGGAATTGGAATGTTCAACCGACCCTGGGTGTCACCCCTGGAAAACCCGCCAAATCAAAAAGGGCAACCCTGCGTGGTTGCCCCTGAAAATCTAGCTATATCTTTAGGCTTTACTTTAGGCCGGGACAACCCAGATACGCTGGGCGGTCTTGTTGCCAACCGTGATTTCGCGGCCTTCGCTATTTATAGCCGAAAGCGTCTCATCGTAAGGGACAATCCCTTTGACGGTCAGTTTCGTGCCGGGAACGAGCTTATATTCCTGAAGATAGGCCAGCAGACCCGGTTCGTGTTCGGCCTCCTCGCTGATGAACGAGATAATTACCTGATTACCGGGGGCAGTCTGTTTGAGGGGGTGGCTGGCGGGGTCTATTACCGCCCCACTTCCCGGAATCGGGTTGCCGTGTGGACAGGTCTGAGGGTTGCCCAAAAACTCGACCAGGGCCTTTTCCACTCGCGGCGAAATAGAATGTTCCAATTCGCATGCTTCGTCGTGGGCATCGGCCCATTGCAGACCGAGAACATCCACCAGTAACCGTTCCAGCAGACGATGGCGGCGAGTGAGCGAAATCGCTACCTCGCGGCCCTTTTCGGTCAGATTGACCCCTTTGCTATGCTCGTCGGCGACTACATAGCCCTTTTTCACCAGGCGCTCGATAGTATCTACTACCGTCGCTGGTTTGACATTCATACGCTCGGCCAACCGCGCCCCAATCGCGGGTTTACCTTCGCTAGTCATATTTAGAATGGACTCCAGATATTCCTCGAAAACCGGGGAAACCTTTTCAGCCTCTTTACTCTCGTGATTGTGATGGTCTACTCCACTATTAGGCATAACCGCACCTTTCGTTGCACCAGGTTGATGGGCCAATTTCACTGACCAACCCACCCGATTGTTGTCCGCGTTCACTATCTTTAGATTTGTTTTATTTTACCACTTACTCCCTTATTTTGATAGCGCCATCGGGAGGTTAAACCCTTAATTCAAACATAAGTCAAACTGATTTTATTCACTCTATCCTTAATTTTGGGCTTTCGGGCCTGAGTTTTGATTTTTGCTATAGCAGTTTTGGCCCAGCTATGCGATAATTAGATTATAATTGAACGATGTATAAGGATAATGGTTAGCCGGTTTTAAAACCAA
Organism: Chloroflexia bacterium; assembly: GCA_038245615.1. Taxonomy (GTDB): domain Bacteria; phylum Chloroflexota; class Chloroflexia; order Chloroheliales; family Chloroheliaceae; genus 54-19. Next base: position 20,440 of record JBBRSG010000021.1, read on the forward strand.
TCCCACTCGATTCACCAATTGGACCAGGGTTTTAGTCAAAGCGAGAACATAGCATGGAACTGGATTACAAACTGGAAGAACATCTTGGTATACCACTTATCAGACTGGCGGGCCGATTTGATGCCGAGGCCGCCGCTTTTGTCAAAGGCCAGATTGCCAATTTAGTCAGCGAACAGCACCCCAATTTAGTAGTTGAAATGAGCCAGGTCGGTTTCATAGATAGCATGGGGCTGGCGGCCCTGGTTTCGGGTTTAAAGCTGTGCCGCAAAAATCGGGGAGTCCTCAAGCTGGTAGGCTTACAACCGCCGGTCCGAATGCTTTTTGAGATTACCCGGCTTGACCAGGCTTTTGAACTGCACGAGGATGTAACGAGCGCCTTCAAGACTTTTAGCCAGGGTTAGGAGAGGCCATGCCCCAGCCGCCGGAAATTCAGCAGGTTAGCTATCTTCAATTGCAGCTTAAAGCCTGGAACTGGAGTCAGGTGATGACCGGCACTCGGCTGGAAGTGACGATTCCGGCCCGGCTGGAATTTTTGACTTTCCTGTGTGCGGTGGTTCGGGAATATTGTGCCGGGCTACCCCACCTCTTGCCAGCCCTCGAAGCCAAAGCGGGCCTTGCCTCCGACCCAAAACGGGTCGCCACCGGGAGTCTGGGCCAACCAGGAGTAACTAAACCCGGCTACAGCCATTTTGTCTATAGTACCGAACTCATTTTGCAAGAAGCCACTCTTAACATCATTCGTCACGGTTACAACCCTTCGGCGGAAGGCCAAACCGTTGCCCTTCAGGTCGGAATAAGCTGGTTTCCTGACCCGGAAACCCCTTTTGGGCGGCGAGGCTTTGTAATAGAACTGACCGATTCTGCCCCGCGCTTCGACCCAACCCAGGTAAATTTGTCCGACCCCGACCCGCTCGAACCCCGCGAGTCGGGCTATGGGGTGTACCTGATTCATAAATTGACCGATGGGCTGGACTATCGCTATGAGGGGGGAAACCAATTGCGAATGGTCAAATATCTGGATAGCTTTAGAGGATAAGGGGATAACGAATTATATGGAAATCGAGCAACACGAGATTATTATTACGATAGGGTCGCTGACCCTCAAAGGGCGATTGGATGGGCAGACTGCCCCGCAACTCCGCGAAATGTGGCAATTGTATGAAAGCCGCGGAGTAAATAATGTGGTGCTGAACATGCAATCGGTAGATTTTTTGGATAGCGTGGGGATTTCGACCCTGGTAGCCGGAATGAAGCAATTTCGGGCGCGGGGTGGCGATTTGCGATTGGTGGGGCTGCAATCCTCGGCCCGCTCAATTTTCGAGTTGATGATGCTCGATAAAGTTTTTGAGCTTTTTGATAGTGAAGAACAAGCTCTCAAAGGCTTTTAGAGCGGGATGATTCAACTTACTAATTAGCTAGAATTTCAACTAGCTCCAATAATTCTCCGCCGGGCGCGGCAAATACGACGGCGCGGGTCGGGCTATAGTGTTTGTGATAGCGCAGCATTATACCTGCTGTCTGCAATCGGGCAATCAAACCGTCAAAATCAGTGGTGGCAAGGGTCAGCAGCGCCGCCAATGGGGGTAAATGACCTGCCAGGGTCGGGCGCGGGTGAGCCGGGACGGAATAGCCGTCCACCTCTATCATAGTGCTGAGAGTAGTCTGGACGGTTGCCAGCATGTGGGCGGTATCAGGCGGCAAATTCAGGGCGGCGTTCACCAACCGCAAGGGAATACTCACCTCGATACTTTTGACCATCCCCACCACTTCGGTATAAAACCGCATCGTTTCAAGATAGTTCGCGGTATTCAAAACCATGATAAACAGGCGGCCCACTTCCGCCCCTGGGCCAGGGGTCGGCAAAGTATATTTAGGGTTCTGGCGCAAAATCTGGGTCAGATAGAGCATTTCGCCAGATGGCCCGATAGTCTGGAAAGCTCGCTGGCCTGGTGGCCCGGCCTGAAAGACTAAATCCGCCGGGCCAGAATAATGATGATAGGGCGAACCTGCCGCGTTGAGTTGGTGGCAAAGTTCATCGCTATCGCGCACTGTGATTTCGAGGGCCGACCAGCCATAGGTCAAGAGCGGTTCGGGCGCGACGGTGGCAGGGTCTTCGATAAAGCGCAAAGCACCGGGGCTGCCGTCGGGCGACCCCAGCACGACGTATCGCGCTCCTACTAGCGCCGTCGCATCTAGCGCCGCACAATATTCCGCTTCCAGCCTGCCAGTCTCGCGCACCACATAGCCAAAATACTCAGTGTAGGCCGCCGTCGCCACCTCCACCGACGGCACAACCACTGTCGCTGATAGAATATCCTGGATCAAAGCTTTTCTCCTGGCAAATCTGAAATCGAAAGTCGAAAATCGAAAGTCGAAGGTCGAAAGTCGTACATCGTAAATCCTCTCAGCAATGAATTTCCCCCGACCCCACAGCTGCAAATCGTAAATTTCTAGGTTTGTTTAAGTTCGAGCAATTCATAGGTAGTTTTGAGTTGATCCCAGCGGATTTTGACGAAAATCAGGTCGTCGCCGTAACACCAAACATCTTCCGCCGCCATATCATCTACCAGAAAGCGGAAATGATAAGCCTCGAAAGTCCCGGCAGGAACGGTCACGCTTTCCAGACCTACGTATTGGGTTCGCAAGGTCATGGGACTGAGCATAGGGCCGGACGCGCCGTTGGGCAGTAGCGAACTCATCATGCCGCCTTCCAGCAAAACCGTGTTAGGCGTGGTGCGGTCAAGGCTGCCACCGACCCAACAATCGTTGGCAACCGGATGCGCCCCAAAGAAAGGCGGATGGTGCTTGACCGCGATACGTTGCGACACTCGCCCGCCTTCCGCCATAAAAGTTTCACATTCGGCCTCGGTATCGGTAAAGCGAAACCAGCCGCTCCCCATAAATTGCTCATTTACGGTCAGGCGGATAAAAGCATCTAGTGGGCGAAATTTTTGGTCTACCGTCACGGTTGCATCCCGCAATACCTTCGAGTCGTATATTTCCGAGATAGCCCGCAAGGTACGATGTCCGTTAGAATGGCGGGTTGTGGTAAACCATTCGTGACCGCGTTTGCCCGCATCATCGCCAATATAGGCAATTTGCCCCCGGTAGGTGGTATGTTCCACTTTTTGCTCCTTTTATGACTATATTGACAAACATTATCGGGTATGGTATCTTCTCCTTGCTCTGTATAATATATAACAAGCCACGAATATAACAAAGTAGAAAAGTTTTGAGTTTTGAATTAAATGCCAACCACTAACCGGAATTTCTCAGCACTCAGCACTCAGCACTTTTCTGACCACCGTCATCCGGTCAGGGTGGTCGAGGGCGGTATGGGGTGAACCAAACGAAAGCAGATAGTGACCTTCCGGGCCTGCCCCGACTGCGTGCGTCAAACCCCCCTCGACCATATACAAATCACCGGGGCGGGTAGGATAGACTGTCCCGCCGACTGTAACCGTCCCAGCACCTTCCAGCACCAATAGCAGATGGTCGCCGGGATGGGTATGGGGCGGAAAAGCCTGGTTGGGTAGCAGATAAATTAGGTCTACCCCCAGTTGACCGTTAGAAAGCAAGGCCTGTCCGCGAGCCTGAACCTGGGCCAAAGGAATTGGCAGGTCGGGATTTAGCCCCTCATAGACATTGATAATCTTCATATTTTTGCAAGCTCCTGACTATCAAAATAATATTACTCCAATTATTGCAAACATAAAATAAAGTTTGGTAATTATACGAAACTTCAATGAAGGATGTTCCCCGCGATGTGGTAAAATTAAGCGGGCTTAATTGCCCTTGAGCAAAAAGAGCGGGCCTTTGGCTGTATTTTGATTATAGTCCAAGCCCCGCCATAACCGAAGTAAAGGATAACCAAAACAAACTAAGCTATGAACACATTTAAAGAACTGGAACGAATCGCAGCCAAAGATTTTGTCGAGAGCTTAGGTGTCGAAATAATGAAAACTAACCCAAAGGAATATCCCGACCAGCTTAAAAAAGCCGGGGTTTGGGTTCTGAAAAACCGGGGGGCATTGACCGCCGCCAGTGCCAGCCTTGCAGGGTCGGCCTGGGCTTATGCCAGTTATATCGAACCTCATTGGTTAGAAGTGAGTCGCCCGGCCCTGAAAACCGAAGAGCTTGAAGGAGTTTCACCGGCCTGGAAGGGCTTCAAAGTGGCCTTTTTGAGCGACTGGCATCTGCCGCGCAAAGGGCCAGCCCCAAGAGTAATGTATACCGCAATCGAGAAGGTGCTGGAAGAGCGCCCCAATCTGGTGACATTAGGCGGTGATTATTTCAATTACGGAACCTGGAATCCCTGTATGAGTGAGTTGGTACGCCCCTTGATTCAGGCCGGGTTGCCGGTGGTTGCGGTAATGGGCAACCACGACTATTTCGGGCGGCGCAATGAATATCAGCGCATTCTCAAGGCTTTCGAGCGCGAAGGGGTCGAGGTACTAATGAATGCGGCTCGCCCGGTAGAGTACAACGGGCAGCGGGGCTGGATAATGGGGATTGATGACTATATCAAGGGTGAGCCGAATATCGAAGATACCCGGCGCGGAGTCCCAGAGGGCGAAAGGCCGTTGCTATTGCTCAGTCATAACCCGATTATGCTCAAGAAAATCCCGGCGAATTTCGCCCACGTGACCCTGAGCGGACATACTCACGGCGGGCAGGTGAATTTTGCGCTACCACCTTTACACCGCCATCTGAACTGGCTAAAATTCGCCCGCAACCAGCATCATAGCCCCTATCCGTTGGGCTGGTATGAATACAACGGCAATCGGCTGTATGTCGGGCGCGGGCTAGGGACAAGCGGCTTTAAGCTGCGGTTTAACGCTCGCCCCGAACTGGTTATGTTGCACTTTGAATGAAGACGAGCTGTTAAAAGCTATTTAACGGCTTTGGCCTTCATGTTCGCCAGGATTTCGCGGGTCGAAGGCATTCCCCGCTTGTAAAAGGCAATCCGCCCGTTGATGTCAATTCCGATGACCGTCCGATTGACCAACTTTATCAGACCGAAGCCCATCACGGCTTGATAGCGGGCCGCGACCTGCAAACCTCTATCTACCAGCAAAGGCATGGTCAGGTCGTGCTTGTCAATAAACCGCTGGTGCGATTCGGCGCTGCCGGGATTGACTCCAAATACGGCGATTCCGGCGGCTTCATATTCGGCGCTATTATCACGGGCGCTACAGAGTTGAATAGTGCAACCGGGGGTTTGGTCGGCGGGATAAAAAATCAAAACCACCGCTTGTTTTCCTTTGAAGTCGGAAAGCCGAATAGTTTGGCCTTCCTGATTGGGCAACGAAAAATCAGGGGCTACCGAGCCAATCGGTAATTCTGCCATTAACAAACTCCTCACCTTACTAAAAGTGTACAAAAATGCACGGTAAGTAGATTATAAACTTACTATCGGCTAGAAGCAACGCTGGACGGGGTACAATCAGTTAAGAATAAATTGTAACCGGGGAGTTGCGGATATTCGAGGATATATTTGAACTATTGGAGTAGCCAACGCGGGTCTACTTGGTGGGCCTGTCCGCGCTCGGTTATTTTGGGCCAGTTTTTACCAACCAGCCGCGTCACCAGATTGGAGATAATTGCCCCTGCCGCCATTCCAGCTACACTGCCGATTGCTACCCCGATTAAAAGCGTAAAATTAGAATTTTTCGACTGGTTTTGCATAACAAATTGTCTTTCAAGAGGCTTTTTCAGAAAACTTCCGAACCAGCCTTCCCAAACTTTGTAGATGACTTGAGACCTGCCAACATGACAGGTCAACTTAACCCAACTTTATCTTATCACAAAAGCTAAAATATGCCAGCCTGTTCTTATCAGCTCTTTGGTTATGCCAAAGCTACTGAATTACCAAAACAGTATGCGCCTCGCTCCACAGCTTTTCCAGCCGGTAGTAATCGCGCTCGGCCTGGGTAAAGATGTGAACAATCACATCCCCGTAATCCAGCAAGACCCAACGCCCCTGGTCTAACCCCTCCCGGTGACGCGGACTGACCTCGTTTTTGTCCAGGTCATCTTCAATCCCTCTGGCAATCGCCTTAGCCTGGCGCTCGCTGTTGCCGCTACAAATCACAAAATAGTCGGCTATAGTAGATACGTTGCGAATGTCCAACAGGATTATATTGCTGGCTTTTTTATCTTCGGCGGCATCTACAATCGCACGAGCCAAATCATTCGGTTCGATAAGCTAATCTCCTTAGTTCCATATAGGTTTGGGCGGCTACGATACCCCGCCCGGTTTACTGATAAATATAATTAAAACAGGCGAGCCAGCCGCTAAATTGCTGCTGCCTCGCCTGTATCTGCCGTTAGTCCATGACTGGCAGAATAGGATTGGAACGCAGCCGGTTAGCTGTTAGAATTGCCCGCATCCGAAGCCGGGGTAGACGGCGGGACGGCAGGAGTCTGGAAACGCCGGTAAAAATAATACCCCGCGCCTCCGGCTAAACCCAAGCCCCAGACTGCCAGGGGCAACCCCAGAAAGCGGCCCTTTTTCTTTTCTTGCAACTTACTCAGGCTTTCCGATAATTTGGATAACACCTCGGTATTAGCCGACATATTCTTCAAGATTAACGAAATAGTCTGCTCGTCGGGAGCTTTGCTCAAAAGACCCTTGTATTTCACCAGGGCTTCCCGCTCTTTTTTCTCCAGATGCTTGAGGGCCTCGGTAGTAGTCTTGGAGGTGGCGATAGCCTCCCAACCGTTTTTAAGTTGGTCGCGCAGTTCAGGAAAGGTGTATTTGCCGCCCTGGGCCTGCAACTGCTTTCCGGCTTCATCCACATTGGCTACATGAACCTCGTGTAATTGACTCAGCAGGTCTTTAAGCCCGCCATCCTTCACTTTGCTCACAGCCACTGCCAGGGCATTAGCCGCCAGACTTTCGCCCTCGACCAACTGGCGCAGGGTCTTCTGAGCTTTGCCATTTGCCATTAGTGTTCGTCTCCTTTTGCCAACCGATATTTTTTATCACTTATATACCGCAATTGGACTGATAGCACCACCGATTTTAGCTTTGGCTTTTAGCGTTGTAGCTTTATCGGCAGTCGTTCCGCTTCGATGCTTTTACGCCCATAGCTTAACGTAAATAGCCGCAAAAAGCAAGTCCGAGCGGGATTTCTGACCCGCAATCGCCCTAAATCAGGACTGGTTTTTTAGGACAGGTGCGGTAGAATAAAGCTGGTAAATCATCAAGAAACTACACACAAAGCGGGCGAGATTGATAAAAGCAAAATGGGGGGAGCAAAATGAGCGGCTGATAGCCGTGGGGCTGGCGGTCATCGGATCGGGGTTGCGGTTGATTGGGCTAGGAGCGCGTCCGCTCTGGTTCGATGAAGTCATTAGCGCGGTCTACGCCCGGCAGGATGTCGCTACGGTGCTGCGGCTGAACGCCGGCGATAATCATCCCCCCGGCTATTACCTGGCCCTCAAGGGCTGGATAAGTCTATTTGGGACGGAAGATGCTATTCTGCGACTTTTTTCGGTGCTACCGGGGGTGGCATCTATCGGCTTGGTCTGGCTTATCGGGAAGCGGCTTTTCCCTGAAGCGCCGCGCATTGGGTTGGTCGCTACCGGGTTGATGGCCCTCTCCCCCTTTCAGATTTATTTCTCGCAGGAAGTCCGCAATTACTCAACCCTGGAATTTTTCGCACTTTTGGCGGCTTTTTTCTGGCTACGCGCTCTTGAGGGCAATCAGTGGCGCGACTGGCTAGGCTTAGGGGTGGCGGGGACTTTGGGGTTACTATGCAATTTCACGACGGCTTTTTATCTGGCGGCGCTGGGCCTCTATCCCCTCTTCCGGCTGGGCTATTACTGGCGCAATCGGGTACTCTGGTGGCTGGTCGGGACGATGGCCCTGACCGGGCTGACCAGTGGCCTATTGCTTTTACCCAAGCTGACCAGCCGTCTGGAAACGATTAAGGGCAATTTCTGGATACCGACCCCCGATTTACTAATTGTACTGCGCTCTTTCTATACTTTTCTGTTTGGGGCAATCGAAAGCGAGCGGTTTCTGGCGGCTTTTGGCCTGGCCTTCCTGATATTAGTTATCGTGCTGGTACAGCTTCTGAGCGGGCTATTAAAATCGGCGGCAGTGACGGGCGGGAATGAGGGTTTGCGGCGGACGGCCTGGCTGTTATTCGCGCCGTTGGGTCTGGTCTTTGGGGTGTCGCTGGTTTTCCAGCCGCTCTATCTGGACAAAGCCCTGATAGCCTGTGCGCCCTATTATTATCTGCTGATTGGGTGGGTCATTTTCCGGCCTGACCGCCCGCGCCCCGGCGGGTGGATATTAGTGGGTGGGCCAACCGCGCTGGCGATAATTCTGGCACTGGCGGCCCTCCCCGACCTGTATTCTGGCACGATTAACCCGCTTTATATTGCCCGCTATGATGCCGCGAGGGTCAACCAGTATTTGAACGAGCAGGCTAAACCGGGCGATATAGTGCTATCCGCTACTGATATTAGCTGGTTGCCGCTGGTCTATTACCAACCGGGGCTACCGCCCGCCAAATTTCCGCTCAAGGAGTATCCCTATCCCAATATCTTCCCCGATTTGATAAAGGTGCTGGGTTTGGAATGGCTGCCCCAAACCGAAGTTGCCAACCGGACTAGCCGGGTCTGGGTGGTATTCGAGGTAAATGCGCCCGAAGCCACCCTGCGCGACCCGCCCCACCCCGCGAACCCCGGCCCGGACACCAACTGGCTACATAGCCCCGATTGGCAACGCGATACTCTCAACTGGTTCGATAGCCGCTATCGGCGCGTATCCGCGACCGCCCTTGACCGCCTGATTTTGGTGCTGTACGAGAAGTAGCGACAACTCGTTATAGGCCTTTCGCTGGTAAATCGGGGTAAACCCGGAAAAGTTATCTTTGAAAAATTTACGGCGTAAATTTTTCAAAGATAACCAAACTCGGTTTGAGGCTTTAGCTTAATTTCCCCAATCAGGAAATCATCCCAAACGCAAGGCCTTACTATGATTTGGTATCAGGCCAGGGTTACGAATACTCCATCACTACCTTTATCGCCCATCACCGATACCAGGGTTTCACTGGTCAGATATTTCTCCAAATCCACCATCATAATTTTCTCATTTTTAACAAACTGAGCATTCTCAGTCCCAAATTTCTGGCTTTTGCCATCTTTATCTTTTATCGAAATACTCTACTCCCCAAATGCTAAAAATAGATTGGCTTTCCCTTTAGAAAAGGAAATTTTTGCAAAGAGAAATTAAAGTCGCTTTAGAATTTCTTTGTAAGCTGTTTCCGGTTTCTAAACCACCTGAGCGGGCTTATCTGCTAGGCTAGTTGTGTCCGGCAAAACTGGATTTTTAGAGGTTACAGCCCAAACTAATAAATTCTCGAACCAGCCGACCCACGAAATTATAGGCAAAAGGTATAAGGAAATTCCACTATGAACGAACCAAAAGATATTATCTCGGCGGAAGGCCATTCCGAAGCTGATAAACCGGGTAAACTAGAGACCACCAGCAGCAAACCCCTGACCGAGAACCCTCAAATCAAGATACCGGGTAAGGTCGCGGCCTCTGATAACCAGTCGGCTACCGGCCTCACCACTGAAGCCGGAGATGGTAGCGCCAACACTGCTCTCAGGCGGCCCATTGCTCCGCGCCCCCGCCCCAAAGCACCCGCTCGCCGTCGAGGGGGAATTTGGGGTTGGATTATGATTGGGGTGCTGGCGGTAGCGGCGGGAGTCGGGGTCTTCTTTTACATTCGCAGCACCCAGACCAGCACTACTTTTCAAGGCCAGACCACTACCGTTTCCAGCCGTCTGCCGGTCACGGTTTCAATCAGCTCCAGTGGACAAATTCAAGCCAATGCCGACCTTGCTCTGACTTTTAGCAGCAACGGTACGCTTACCAAACTGAACAAGAAGCTGGGTGATAACGTCACGGCGGGCGAGGTTGTCGCTGAAATTGATGACGTAGATTTGCAATCGTCACTCAAGAGCGCCCAGGCCAGCTACGACCAGCAACTCGGCAGTTACAAAAAGACTATCGAAGGGGCAACCCAAAAAGAGATGGAACAGGCTCAGGCCAGCTATGACCAGTCCCAAGCCAATCTAACTACAACGATTAAAGGCACGTTTACCGCCGAGGAAGTCACCAGCGCTCAGGCCGCCGTCAATAGCGCCGCCGCCGCCCTGAACGAAAAGCGGTCAGGCGGGAAACCCTACGATATAGCTTCGGCTAAGGCCGGGATTAGTTCGGCGGAGGCCCAACTTGCCAGCGCCCAGGCGACCCTGGCAAAAACTCTGGCGGGGTCGGATAATGCTGCGATTGTCAGCGCCCAGGCCACTTATGACCAGGCCGTTGCCAGCTACGACAAAACCGTTAGCAGCCTCAAACTGAATGTGACCAATGCTCAAGTCGCCCGTGACCAGGCCCTGAACTCGCTCAAGAATGCTCAGGATAGCTATCAAGCGACCTACAAAGACAACCGCGATGCTAGTGGCAAGCTGAAAGATAATCTGGCGCAATCGGCGATAGACAAAGAAACTTCGGCCTATCGCTCGTTGCAAGATGCTCAGGGCAGCTATAACAAAGCGGATGCGGCCCTGAACGACTCGAAAATTCAGCTTGAGGCCCAGACCCGCAGCCTCAAATCGCAGGTGGATAACGCTAAAGCCCAATTGGACAAGGCCAAACAAGGCCCGACCCAGGCCGATGTCGCCTCGGCCCAATCCAGCGTAGCCTCGGCCCAATCCAGCCTCGAAAATGCCAAGAAGACCCTGGCGGCGCTCACTCCGACTTCGGCGGACATCGCTGCGGCGGAGTCCAGTCTGGCTTCGGCTCAGGCCAATCTCGCCAAGTTGCGGGGCGGTACGACGGAGGAAGTAGCCTCGTCCGAGGCCAGCCTGCGCTCGGCCCAGGCGACTCTGGACGACCTCAAGCGCGGGCCTAATCCCAACGACATTGCAATTGCTAAAGCCCAATTGGATGTAGCCCAAATTAATGTGGACAAAGCCAAGACCAATCTGACCAACGCCGTCTTGAAATCGCCAGTCAGCGGCACAATCGTCCAAGCCCCCTTGACGGTAGGCCAGATTGTCGCTAGTGCCACCACCATTTATCAAGTGGTGGACCTTAGCACTCTGCACGTAGATGTAAACGTAAGTGAGACCGACACCAGCAAGCTCAAGGAAGGCATGGGCGTAGCGGTCAATCTGGACGGCATTCCTAACCGCAGCTTTAGCGGCAAGGTTACGTTTATCTCATCCAAATCTACCGTCAGCAACAATGTCACCAGTTACCTGACGACGGTAATGCTCGATAGTGGTTCGGCTAACAGTCTGTTTGCGGCTTATCAAGGCGAGTTCAACAAGCTGCTACAAGGCGGCGGCGCAGGCCAACTAGGAGCGACGGGCGGTACGGGCGGTTTTCCCGGTGGCGCACCCCCAGCGGGAGCAATCCCCGGTGGCGGAGCAGGTTTTCCCGGTGGTGCAGCAGGCGGCGGGACGGGCGGGATTTCTTCAGCCCAGATTGCTGCCGCGACTGGTATCTGTGGTTATAGCCTGAGTTCCCTGTTCAACCAGAGTAGCACCGGGCAGCAAGCGACCCCTAAAGTCGGCATGACCGCCAGTGTGACTTTCTGTCTGAACCTGAAAGCCGGGGTGCTATCCGTGCCTAACCGGGCCATCAAGACCAAAACCGAAAACGGGCAGCGGGTCAGCTATGTGGAAGTCCTGGTAGACAAAGCTACCAGCAAAATCGAGCAACGCCCGATTACCAGTGGTCTGGCCGGGGACAACTATACCGAGATTACCGGCGGCAACCTGAAGGAAGGCGATTTACTGGTACTCAGTACCACCCCGACCAACCGAGGAACTAGCACCGGGCTACCTTTCTAAAGTCGGAAATGCAGCCCAGGGTTTAAGGGCGACCTTTCGTAGTCACCTTTAAGTACCGCTCATTATAAAAAAGGGGCGGATTTGTAGGGGCAATCCCTTGTGGTTGCCCTGCGGCCCACCGGCCGCCAATCATGAACGCTTGGCTATTGTTAGCTCTTTAGCGTATAGCAAACGGATAAGCTAAAGAGCTAACAATGCTTAAAGTTGGGAAGCCGTCTGGCGACGGCAGGGCAACCACAAGGGATTGCCCCTACAATTTCAAATCCGTACTTTTTTGAAAAGTGAGTTGTTCTGAACCAAAGATAAAGAATAGAAAAGCAAGGCAAAACAATGATTCGAGTTCAAGATGTTACTAAAGTTTATTGGATGGGCGATGTCGAAGTCCAGGCTCTGCGCGGGGTCAATTTTGAAGTCCAGGACGGCGAGATGGTCGCCATTATGGGGCCGTCCGGGTCGGGCAAATCCACCCTGATGAATGTGCTGGGAGTGCTGGACCAGCCCAGCAGTGGCAGCTATACGATTGACGAAGAAGAAGTGGCCGACATGGGCGAAACCGAAATGGCTGAAATTCGCAATCGCAAAATCGGCTTTATCTTCCAGAGCTTTAATTTACTCCCGAAATTGACCGCCCTGCAAAACGTGGAACTGCCCATGTTATATGCCGGGGCTTTTAGCCGAGACGAGCGTGAGGAGCGAGCCACCGCTGCCCTGGAGTCAGTCGGATTGGGAGATCGGGTGCATCACAAACCCAAAGAGTTGTCGGGCGGTCAGCAACAGCGGGTGGCAATCGCCCGCTCGTTGGTCAATGACCCCGCGATTTTGCTGGCAGATGAGCCAACCGGGGCGCTCGATACTCGTTCAACCGAAGAAGTCCTGGCGATTTTCCAGCAACTAAACCAGGACAACGGTATTACCATAATTTTTGTGACCCACGAGCCGGAAGTCGCCGACCATTGCCGCCGCCTCGTCCGTATCCGGGATGGCTTAATTGAGTCGGATAGACCGATATTAAACCCAATCTGGAAATATGCCCCGGCTTTGAGTTCCAGCACCACCACTTTAGCGAGGATTTAATTATGAATATAATGGAAAGCATCAAGATAGCAGTCAGCAGTCTGGCCTCCAACAAAATGCGCTCGTTTCTGACCATGTTGGGAATAATTATCGGGGTAGCCTCGGTGATTACCCTGTCCAGCATCGGGGCCGGGGTCGTAGATAAAAGCCTTAAACAAGTTCAGCGGAACGGCACAAACCTGGTGACGGTGCAGGGGACTTCCCAGACCATCGGCGGGGTGCGCCTTCAGAGCCAAAACACCAATCTGACCGAGGAAGATGCAGAGGAGATTGCCGACCAAAGCCGGATAACTAAAGCCGTCGCAGTTGCCCCGGAATATCGCAGCGGTGGTCAGTTTGTCAACGGGTCAAAAAATACCTTCGGGCAGGTAGTGGGGACGACCTCAGCCTATCCCTCGGTCCGCGATTGGGCGATAGCGCAGGGCGATTGGTTCACCGATAGCGATGTGACCCAGACGGCTAACGTGATAGTTCTGGGGTCGGCTATCGCTAAAGACCTTTTTGGCGACGATGACCCAATTAATAAATCAATCCAGATAAACCGGGTTAAATTTACGGTGGTAGGAGTAATGGAGGCCAAAGGCGGGACTGGTTTCGGTTCGCTCGACAGCCAGGCCTATGCTCCGATTTCTACTACCCAAAAGCGGTTGTTTGGATTTCGCGGGCCGGGCGCAACTAGCACCGGCAAGAGTGTCAATAGTATTATTGCCAAAGCCACTGACAGCGATAGCATGACCCTGCTTATCAGCCAGATTACTGATTTATTGCGGGAGCGCCACAAAATCGGGACTGGTCAGCAAGATGACTTTGAAATTGTAAATCAGCAGGATTTGCTTCAGGCCGCCAAAGACCAGCAACAGACCTATACCATCTTTTTGCTGGTGATTGCCGCGATTTCGCTGTTTGTTGGCGGCATCGGGATTATGAATATTATGCTGGTGACAGTCACCGAGCGCACCCGCGAAATAGGGATTCGCAAGGCGATTGGGGCTAAACCTTTTGACATTCTATTGCAATTCCTGATTGAAAGTATCAGTATTTGTCTGCTGGGCGGGTTAGTTGGGGTGGTAATCGGGATAGCTTCGTCACTGATAGTTGGCAGCACAGTTCCTAGTTTGCCCACTCTCTTGAGCGTTACGACGATTCTGGTCGCGGTGGGCTTTGCCGTCGCGGTGGGTCTGTTTTTCGGGATTTATCCGGCGCGGCGGGCCAGTTTGCTCAACCCGATTGATGCCTTGCGCTACGAGTAGCTTTGTTTTCGGCAGAACTTTCTTTGTATGTTCGCCTTAACCTCGGAAAAGTTAGCTTTGCAGGACTTTCGCTGGCAAATCGGGGTAATCTCAGAAAAATATAGCTTTGAAAAAATTTACTCAGTAAATTTTTTCAAAGCTATAAAAAACATGTTTTTGTGGTGTCCCAAAAGTGTCATGTGACAGAAAAATTTGACTGAGCGAAAGTCCTACTTTGAAAAATTTAACCAAACCAGGGTCGGGACGATTATTTTCAAATCAGCCAATCGGCCCAAGTGAAAGTCTTAATTCGGTAAGGGCGGCCGGCGTGACCGCCCTCCGAGGTTGGGGGAATTTACGGCTGGTAATTATAGCCCAGACCGTCCTGGGAAAGCTCCATCCAGCGCCCGACCTGACGATATTTCTGGTAGCGGGCTTCCAAGAGGGCTTCCAAACCCGCCGCAGTCGAGAGCGAATACCGATTTTCCAGTTCGGTCAGGCCGCGCAACAGCACCGCCCGAACATTTGCCATCAGCTCCGGGGTGTTATTGTGCGCCCCGCCCGGCGGTTCGGGGATAACCTCGTCTATAATCCCAAATCCCAGCAAATCGGGGGCGGTTATCTTCATGGCTTCGGCGGCGGCGGCGGCCTGAGAAGCATCGCGCCACAGAATCGCGGCACTCCCTTCCGGGCTGGCGACACTGTAGACCGCATTTTCCAGCATCAACAGTCGGTCAGCGACACTGATTGCCAGCGCCCCACCGCTCCCACCTTCGCCCGTCACCAGCGCAATAATCGGGACTGGTAGGCGGCTCATCACCATCAGATTTTCGGCAATCGCCTGGGCTACCCCCCGTTCTTCACTCTCCTTGCCGGGAAAAGCGCCGGGAGTATCAATAAACGAAAGAATCGGCAACTTGAACTTGGCGGCGTGATGCATCAAGCGCAAGGCCTTGCGGTAGCCTTCAGCGCGAGGCATCCCGAAATTACGCTGGATATTCTCTTTGGTGTCGCGGCCCTTCTGATGGCCCATGACCACCACCGAGCGTCCCTCGAAACGAGCCAACCCTCCGACCAGGGCCGCATCGTCTCCAAAATGGCGGTCTCCATGCAACTCGACAAAATCGCGGGTCAATATCTGGATAAAATCCAGAGCGTGCGGGCGTTCCACGTGCCGGGCCAACAAGACCCGCTCCCAGGCATTAGGCCCGGTGCTTTCGGGGCTAATATCGTACTGACCATCGGCGGCGCTATTGCTAAGGCGCTCTCGCTCCTTTTGGTCGGGCTTGCGGTTCTTATCCGGCATAGCTCACCTCTAGCGCCCGCTCTTCAACGGCCTGACTCGACCCCGACATCTGGTAAAAACCCAGCAGGTTTAGCAAAAGCGGGCGGAGTTCCTTGCGCGGAACTACCCGGTCTATCATACCGTGTTCCAGCAAAAACTCGGCGGTCTGGAAACCGGGCGGTAATTTCTGCTTGGTAATCTGCTCTATTACTCGCGGCCCGGCAAAGCCCAAAAGCGCCCCCGGTTCAGCCAGGACTACATCTGCAACCGAAGCATAGCTGGCGATGACCCCACCAGTACAAGGGTCGGTCAAAAGCGAAATATGGGGCAGTCCGGCCTCGCCCAAACGGGCTAGAGCGGCGGTAGTTTTGGTCATCTGCATCAGCGAGAACATCCCCTCGTGCATCCTCGCTCCGCCACTAGCTGAAATGGTCAGCATGGGCAGCCGTCGTTCCAGGGCTAATTCCACCAAACGTACCAGCTTTTCGCCAAAGACGCTACCCATCGAACCGCCCTGATAGGCAAAATCGCAGACTGCCAGCGCCACCGGCAATTGTTCCAGACTGCCGTAGCCGGTGATGATGGCCTCGTTCAAGCCGGTTTTGCTCCGCGACTCGGCGGCCTTGAGATGATAGGGTAATTCGGTGGGACTGGTAAAATTCAAGGGGTCAGTCGTCACCAAATCGCGGTTGATTTCGACAAAGCTATTCTCATCCAACAGCAGCGCGACCCGTTCCCACGCCCCTAACCGGAAGTGATAGCCGCACTTGGGACAGACCTTTTTATTATGCTCAAACTCTTTGCTATAAAGCAGCTCTTTACACTGGGTGCATTTAATCCACAGGTCGTCGGGGATCTCCTTCTCAATCAGGGGATTATTTTTACCGCTCTTGCCCTGACCTTGAGATTTTAAGCTCCAGGCGAACTTGGGAGCCGGACCATCACTTTCGGCGCTTTTGGATTTAGCCTGCTCCGGCTGGCCCGTTTCGCCTTTTTGGGATGTCTCTAACGGTGAATTTTGGCCCGCCAAAATTTCTTTGTCTCGTTCTGCCCCGTTTCGTGGGAGACGCTTGAAGATTTTTTCCAATCTTTTACCTTCCAGCTAATGAATTTATGGAGTCCAGTAACAGAATGAGGCGATTATAGCACAAACCTGGGAGTTTCGTACACCCTTTTTTAACCCTTTTTTAATTCTTTCCCCAAAATTCGCTGGAAAATTTAACAGGGATATACAGGATGGACAGGATAGTTTTGAGTTTTGAATCAAACTACCATCCACGACCCGGATTTTCTCAGCACTCAGCACTTTTCTGACCACTGACCACTCTAAAATATCAGGCTTGGCGCTTGAGGCGGTTGTATTCGTTGAGGAATTTCATGGCTTCGGTGCTGTTGTTAATCCGCAAATAGAGCTGACCGAGATAGCGGAAAGGTTCGGGGTTGGTTGGGCGCAACTGGATAGCCCGCTGAAAGGCTTCGACTTCCTGATGAAAATAGACATCAAGTTGAGCGGCTTCGAGGCTATTTTGCTGTGTGCCGTTTAGCAATTCGTGAATCGAAACCCCCATATTGAAGTAGGCATCGGCATCGTCCGGCTTGTTCTGGATTACCGCCGCAAACTCGCTGATAGCCTCGCGGTAGCGTTTGAGCGAAACATAAGCCACCCCCAGATTATAGTGGGCCGAAACGCTATCCGGCGCAACCACGATAATATCCTGAAAAGTTTCAATCGCGCTTTCCAGTTGTCCGGCCTGAGCATAGGCCTTGCCCATCAATTCGCGGGCGCGGAGGTCGTTGGGGTTATAGGTCTGAACCACTTGCAGTTGCTCAATCGCTCTTTCCGGTTCGGCCTGGCGCAAATAGATTTCGCCCAACAGCAAGCGGGCATCCAGAAAATCCGACTTGAGGCTAATAGCCTCTTCCAAAGAGTCAATCGCTTGCTCAATCTGATTGTTCCGCATATATGACCGGCCCAAAAAGTAATGGGTCTCATAATCTTCCGGTCTTATTCGGACTACTTCGCGGAATTGCAAAATGGCATCATTCACCTGCTTGCGGTTCAGATAAATCATGCCCAGATTGATATGCGGCTCGACCATATTGGGGTCGAGCTTGATGGCTTCGATATAGCTTTCAATCGCCTTGCCTTCGGTTTTTTGCTTGCGATAGGCATTGCCCAAATAATAGTGCAAATTTGGTTCGCGGGGGTTTTGGTTGGCGGCTTGACGCAGCAAATCCAGGGCGGCTTGTGGCTCGCCGTTCTGGAACTTGATACCACTGATTCGGTTATAGGCTTCGACGGGCGGGGCGGGCAGCTTCAGGACGGTCTGGAAGGTTTCCAAAGCCTTGTCCGACTCTTCCAACTCCTGATAGACCACCCCCAGTTCGTAAAGGGCTTTGGTGTTGCGCGGGTCCATCCCCAGGGCCTTTATCAGCTCTTCGCGGGCCTGGGTGTAATTTTTGGTCAGCCGCAAACCGATAGCCTGCCGCACCAGTTCATCGGGGGTCGTGGCCGCGGTCGCTTGCCGGGCCTTTGCCATCAGCTCAAGGTGTTTATCCCGCAAATCCAGCCGCCCGCGTTTCTCATAAATATCGGCCAGCAATTCGTGGGCCTCGCCTAAATCGGGACGCAATCGCACCGCTTCCAATAACGCCAGCCCCGCCTCATCTTCCTGCCCGTCCTGATGCAACAAGCGCCCCAGATGATAATGGGCTTCCGGCAAATTGGGGTTTTGTTTAATCGCGGTCTCAAATTCCTGCACCGCCCCTTCCAGGTAATACTGAGACTGCTCGTCCGAAATACTTTTGGAATTGGCTTGCTGGGTATAGACCAACCCCAAATCCACGTGAGCTTCGGCATACTTACCATCCGGGCTGATTTCGAGCGATTTTACCAGATGCTCAATCGCCTGCTCGTAATCCCCTTCCTGGCGATAGCTGACCCCGATAATCCGCTCGGCGGCGGCCCGGCGCGGGTCAAGCTTGAGGGTATTCAGAAGTTCCTGGCGAGCGCGAGTATATTGCTTTTTGGCTAGGTAAGTCACCCCTAGATTGAGCCGGGCCATCGCCAAATCCGGCTTTAGCTGAACTACTTTAATCAGACTCTTTTGGGCAAAATCCAGCTTGTTTTGCAGATATAACACCACCCCCATATTGTGACGGGCTTCAATCATATCGCCGTGCAAGGCCAGAGCTTCCCGATAGGCATTAGCGGCGTTTTCCAGGTCGTTCAAATAATAGTGAGTGTTGCCCAAAAAGAAATAGATAATCGCCCGGTCTACGGTGTGGTCATAGCGGGTGCGGTCTCCGTACATATAGCTGGCGGTTAAGGCCAGATTAAATTCAGCGCGGGCTTTCTGGTAAAAATAATTCTCATCGCGGTGGCGGGCCGATGGCGCATAGCCATACGCCCCTAGCCCGGCGACAAAGGCCGTAAAGACCTTGTGATGGCGGGCGGTCTGGAGGCCCAAATCAAAGCTCTTGAGGCCCAATATCTGCATCTGCCCACGAGCGGGACGGCTATTTTCTAGCGGTTCTCGGAACTCGAAGACCGGGACGAAATCGCGTTTGGTATGATAGACGTGCCAGCCCCAGATAACGGCGGCGGCTTTGGGGATTTCGGCCTCGCGCAAGGCGGTTTCGCGGCTACGGGCGTAGACCAGTTTATAGATATTAACCCCATCCATCGGGGCGGGGTCTTTAGGGTCGCTATCCTTGAGGTCTACCTCGCCGACTTCCCGCCGAGTAGCAGCTTGCAAAAACTCGGTCAAATCGTGCGAACCAATCGCATCTTCCCAATCGAAAAAATTCGCCGGGAGGGGCGGGCGTTTGACGCTAACTGGGCGTTTTTCTTCTTCATCGCAAAACTCGTTCAGGAAAATCCCTTTTTCGCGCTGAACCAGGCTACTGCGGGTATTGAGCTTGCCATTGCCAAAAGTTGCGGTAGTATTGGAACTATCTGCCGCCGAGCCATTGACGGTTGGGCGTTGGGCCAGGGCCAGCGAAGTAGCACTTGCCGGGGTCGCCCCGGACGGCAGGGCGCGGGGCGTTTTACCGGGCGGCAACGGATTAGCCGATGGGGTAGCGTGGCGGGTACGGCGTAGTTCATCCAAAAAGCGGCTACTAGCTTGCGATAAGACCTCCTCATCGTAGAAATTTGCCAGGTCGCGCCGCAGGGTGGGGAGCGGAGTTCGGCGGGCGGGCCGAATCAGACCGTCATAGCCACCATCTTCCTGTTTTTCCTCACCAAACTCGGCAAAAGCAATTACAAAGCCGGGCGGGGTGGGCGCGGTAACGTTTAACACCCCCCAGGACAACAGAACCAGTCCGCCCATCGTGTAGCGAATAGTTTCCCACAAAATATTAAGATTGCCTTCAGTCGGTAGCCATCGAAAAATGAGGGCAAACGAAAACAGTAGAGTAGCAATGAGGAGCGTCCCTACCGACCAGCCAAACCATTTGCGATTGTTGTAGCGATATAACTGCATGGAACTTTGCTATGACATTAAAAAACACCTGCCCGACCCTGGATACATCTTATATTATACTCCAAAGTAAGCGATGGGTACATTCTGCTAAACAATAGTCCGATTGCTGCTGCTCGATGCCGAGCTATTGAGGCCCGCTTGTTCCAACACCTCAATATCAGCAAACGGTAGCACCAATCGGGTATTGGAAACCTCGACCTCCGCCAGGCGGTCAAGCTGACCGGGGGTAATTCCCCGCCGCGAGGGTGGCAAACTGACAACAGTTCCGACTGCGCCCAGATAAGTCGGGTTTATCAGGCGAACTATCGAGCCGGGCCGGGGTAATTGGTCGGCTGCGCCCAGGCGGGTCATTGATTTGGTAGCCTCGACGGTGGTCAGCACTGGCACAATTATCTCCGGGCGCTGGAAACCGCGCCGCAAACGGGTCATGCCATTTATAGAAAGCTCCTGCCCATCGTGTGAAAGCAGCATTTCAAACAGCCGGTTTGCCATCGGGCGCAAGCCAAAACCCTCGGTAACTATCAATGTCAGGGGGCTATCCTGTCCGCTCAGGTCGGCTGGGAAGCGCCAGGCGTGCTGCCCAACCCGGTAGAACGAATCACGACGGCGATATTCCAGGAATTTGGTCAGCTCCTCCTCACGGATACTGCCGGTGATAATCCCGCGTACTTTGAGTTCGACGGCCCGGCGCAAGGTTTCGGCGGTAATATACGAACCGCCCAGCAAGATAAAATAGGTGGTGCGAGGGTCTATCGCGGCGGGGTCTATCGGGTCAGCCGGGCGCGAAGCCAGCACCCGTAACACTCCGGTCTGTTCGCCACCAAAACCGAAAGCCCCTCGCGCATAGTTGGCCTGCAACGTGACCGATGCGCCGTAGCTGGGGATGGTGCTGGTAACAGTGCCACGTACAAAAGCATTCAGATTAAAAGGCTGGGGTTGGGGGGTGAGGCTAATATAGCCACTGACCTCGTCCACTGCTGCTAAAATACCCTCAAACGGGGCTTTGAACTGACGTTTGGCAAGTAAACCTTTGGTAGCGGCAATAACTTCATTTTTGACGATTTTCGCCCCGACCCCTTTGGTCAGTAATTTAGTTATCGAAACCGAGGGCTGTCCCAAAAATTCCGCCAGATTATAGACGCGGGGACGACCGGGCAGCAAAGTCCGGGCCAGGGTCGAGTCACTTTCGACCCGTTGACCGGGCGCAACCGTCAATTCCCCCAGGGCTGGTAGCCGCCGCTCAACCGTCACCGAAATATTCTGGGCCAGGGCCGGTAGATAGCGCGGGCCGTCCTGGGCCGAAGTCGCGGTTACGCCACTCCCCACCTGCTGCCGCAAAATACTGCCCGGCGAGGCCGAAGAACTATCACTGTACATGCTCATAACGAAATCTGCCTCTAACTTTCGGTATCAATTCCCAGAATTAATACGGGAATATCCAAATCTGAAACTCCCCGCGCCTGTAAATCCCATATAAACTGTTCAAAAAAAGACACTCCACTCGACATATAGACGGCAAATTGTTTTATAGGCACAATTTCGATACCAGTATCAATCAGCTTAAAATTCCTGAAAATTGGCATCTTGGCGCAAACGTCATAACCCATAAAGGCATATTTGCCAAACTGAACTTCAACTCCCAATTTCTCTTTCACAAAATCTATGGCTCGAAAAGCACCTTTATTAAGCGGTTTAGGTTTATAATCGGGCGTGTAATATTGGGTCGGATACTCGCAGGGGATTTTCCGGCCCTTCCATCCCAGCGGCTCTAATTGCGTCTTAAACTGCCGATTTAATTCTATAGGACTGTACAATATTTGCCCGGCTTTTGTTCTTTCTTTGCTACTTTTTGTTTTATGCCGGGTCGCATCTATCCCCGCAATAGTCTTTTCAATCTCAGCTAGTAGATGCAGATACCTGCTTTGAATGGCTTCCTCCCCATTATTAAAGGAATATCTACCAGCGATTACCATTTTATTTCCTGCTGATGGGAAATTTCTATTTCTGTATCCGATTGTTTTGACCACTCTTTAGGAATCTGAGTTACTTTTTCCCGACCTGTCGGCTGATAGACCGGCTTCCCGATGGGACGCAATTTCAACTGACCGTTATACAAATCTAGCAGCCTTTTTTGGGTCAGAGCGCAATATTCAGGGTCGCGGTCAATTCCTACCGCCCGACGCTCGTTTTTGGCGGCGGCAATCAAGGAAGAACCGACCCCCGCAAACGGGTCTAAAATCCAGTCATCTTCGTTAGTCAAGGCCAGAACACAGCGTTCTACCAACTCAACCGGGAACTGACAGGGATGGACCGTTTTTTCGGGATGATTGAACTTTACATTCGGAATTTGCCAAACACCTGACTCCCATTCCGTCGCCATCAAATTCCAGAAATCAGAGGGGTTTTTACCCAAAGGATTGCCACTAGGCAAGCCCTTTTTTTCGCCTTTATAATACAACTTGCCGGGATATTTGGACGGAACTCGTACCGAGTCCAGGTTAAAAACATAATCGTCACTTTTAGTAAACCAGAGTAGGGTTTCGTAGCGCCCCGAAAAGCGACGCGAGGCATGTAAGCCATGTTCAAAATGCCAGACTATCCGATTGCGAAGCTTGAGGCCCAATTTCTTGAAAATGGGATAAAAATAGACATCTAGCGGGAAGGTTTCGCCATCTTCGATGTAATTTCCTACTTGCCAGCAAAGACTCCCCGATGGCTTTAGTAAGCCTACCAAAGCTTTAATAATCTCAGTCTGCCAATCCAAATAAGCCTGTAACCTCGTCTGTCGCTCGTAACTTTTACCCAAATTATAGGGCGGGGAGGTCACAATTAAGCTGAAAAAGCTTTGCGGCAGGTTGGCACAAGCTTTCAGAGTATCGTCTTCCAAGACAACTAACCGAGCATCCGGGCTGAATTGTTCAGATATGATAGGTGCAACTTCAAAATTTAACATTACTTCTACTTTACTTTTTGCTTTTGCGATCTACTTTTGGGCTTTTACCGTTACTTTCGGCGGGGGCGGCCTTTTCTGGCTTTCCCGGCTTCGCCGCGACCATTGGTTTTTCTTTGGTAGCCGGTTTAATTACCGCCGGAGATTTAGGGGCGACGGGGGCGGGCGCTTTCTTTCGGGCAGTTGCTCCGCGAGCGAGCCGGGCCAGGGCGCTGCCGTTGGAAAGCAAACCACCAGAAGGTTCAGCCGGGACGGACGGGCCAGAGGTGGTGGCGAAATCGTCCGAGCCTTCCTGTTCGGCTTGCTGCAAAGCGGCCCGATAGACGTTGTACCAATCGGCGACTTGCTTCTCACGCGCGGGTTGGTCGGGCGCAAAGTGAATCGGGCGACCCCGCGCATCTATAATCAGACCCAGCGCCCCACCGGTAATCTCGCGGCCTGGGGCGGTGCTGACAATCGCGCCTCGCTCGGAGCTACCAATCCGAAATTGGGGCGCAAGCTTGATTTCCAGCCCGGCCCGCTCATCAGCCCGCAAAGGTAGTAAGGCAATCGAGCCAAACGGCACTTTGGCTTCCCGCACCCGCCCATCGGTCTTGCGGATAGTGACCGTCGCGGCAGTCGCCCCCATCGAAGCCGCGCCGTGTAGTACCACTACCGCCGCCAGCCGATGCAGACAATCATAGCGGAACAGGTAAGAAGCCGCGTTGGGATTGAGGGCCGAAAGCGTCCCCGCCGCCGACATCAGCATGGTCGAGTCCAAATCGAGTTCTACTAGCCCGGTATCACTCGCACCGGACGGCTGTAGTCCATCCAGCAACAGCAAGGCGGCCTGCCACATTGGGGCGCTGACCAATGGCCCGCCCAACCCAATCAGGCGGTTATAGTCGTGGCCCTGGCGGGCTTCCCGGTTTAGCTCGGCGCTCAGATGGGCCAGCGCCTCACGCCCGAAAGCCCCCTCAATAAAGAGTTCGCGCTCGGTGGCGGGCAGAATCTGAGGCCGCAAGGTCTTGTTCAAGGCATAATGGATTAGTTCATCGTCGTCGGCGGGGAAGGGCAACCAGCGCCGTACCTTTTCAGGAGTAGTTTCCGCCAGCACATTGCTCAGGCCAAAGCTCAGGCCCAACCCGCCCCGCACAATCGAGGCGAAATTTTGGGCATCGGCATAAAACAGGGCGCTATTCGAGCCACCCAAATCCGCCGTCAAAACCCGATTGGCTTCCATATCGTGCGCCAAAAACTGGGTAATCAGGCTCACCCCGGCGCAGGTGGTATTAATCGGGATATTACTCAACTCGCTCAAACGGCGATAGCCTGGCAAGGCTGGTAACAACCGCTCTTGATACAGGGCGCTCAACTGGCGCTGAAGCGGGGTCAGGTTCTCGCGGTCAGCGGCGGGTCGGATATTGTCCACCATAAAGATTTCGACCTGCCCGGCAACCTTCTCGACCACTTTATCTTGAGCCTGTTTGTTCCCGGCAAAGACAAAAGTAGCCGGACGGCGTTGCTCGCCGGTTGCCATTGCCATCAGGGTTTCCTGACGGTTGGTTTCTAGCACGACCTCCACCAGCTTCAAAAGCGGTTCTATCGGCGCACCATCACTGCCGCCCGAAAGCACCACCACATTCGGGGCCAGGCGGCGTAACTTAGCAATCTGACGCTCTTTCCAGGCCCGCCGATTATCACTAAACAGACTCATCCCCCCGGCTTTGCGTCTGGCCCGCAACGGCTTCAAGGGTGCATCGTGGTCGGATGGGAAAATTTCGGGGCGGTCCTTACGGTTGGCAAACGGCGAAAACTCGGCCTCCGGGTCGTCCGGGTCGTAATCTACCTCCGGCTCATTTCCAGCGCTCTGGTCTTCGTTGTCGAGGTCATCGCCATAGTCGTCCAGGCTGATAGTATCCAGTACCTGAGTGTAAGTCCCGTGACTGGCACGGGCGGCGCTGGCGGCTGACAGACCGCGTACCATTCCAGCGGCGACTACACGCAACGGCTCGGCGGCACTGCTGCTGGCGACAAAGCCATCCACCCCGCTCCCGTCCTCCTGTTGCGGCACAATCAATCTGCCGCCCACCAACAAGCGTCGTCCGGTGCTGGCTTCGATAGAACCTATCGCGTTTATCACCCCGATAGTCACATCGGCAAAAGGCGCTTCCAGGGTGCTGGGCGCTTCGCCTCGCGCAATAAAGCGATAGGCGTTGTCCACCACCTCGACCAACACCACCCGCGTTGTATTACTGCCGCAGTCAGCGACTAAGACCGATTCCAAATTAGCAAATTGGGAAAATTGATTACTCATAGTCATAATTTTGCAATTTCAAGTTCCAAGTTTTCTTATTCAAACAAAGCTCCCAGGACGAGCTTGAAGCCGGGTACTATTTCCTCGCCCTCAAGGGTATCAGCCGCTTGAAGGATTTGGGGCGAATAGTCGTTCTGATGGAAGATACTGGCAATTTTCTTTTCAGGCTGAATAACCCAAATTAAGCTAACTCCAGCCTGCTGATATTTCCTGACTTTGTCCAAAACTTCCGGCTCGGTATCGCTGGGCGATTGCACCTCAACCGCCAAATCTGGCGGGCGCGGGATAGCCCCAGGGCCACGCGGCGGGACGTTGGGATGGGCGATAAAGCCCACATCGGGCGCGAGAGCGGTTTCCTTGCCGGTAAGCGGGTCACGGTAAATTACAAAGCGGGCGTTGTCCCAAACCTTACCCAGTTGATTGACCCAGACGGCATGGGTTACTAGATAAGCCGAGAGTAGACTGCAAACGCTGCCATGCTCATCGCCCGGTGATGGTGACATCTTGACCTGACCCTCCCATAGCTCCAACTCAAAGCCTTCCGGCTCATCTAAAGACATGAATTCAGCCAGCGAATAAGTTTTGGTAAGGTCAATTTGGGTCTTTAGGCTCATTACTAGTAGCTCCCGGCGCGACGGCTATGCCTGGCTGAAAATGGAGATAAAAGGGTCAGCTAAAACTTTACATTTATTAGAAACAACACTCGGTCAATTAAGGCCGCGAAATAGGTCAAAAAGACGCTGGCGAAGACCGCGCCAAAAGCCAGCATAATGCTCCACCGCCCGAATATTCGCACCCGGTCGCTGACCATCGCCAGAGCACCCCCGGCTTTGGCTTCGCCTTCGAGCTGGGGCGATTTGAAAACGGTAAATTGAAAATACCACAGCGAGACGATTGTACCGATGAGCAGCACCACCCGCCCGATAATATCGCCCTCGCCAAGTGGCAAAAACGATGCCCCAACTTGGGGCAAAAGCGTCCCGGAAAGCGCTCCTGCCAACGACAGGGCGGCGACTGTCCCAATAACCAGGGCCATCGCCAGATTCGTCAAAGATTTAAAAGCCCGCAATGAGCGCAAGAGCAGTATCAAGCCCAGCCCTAGCGGAATTAATAGCGCAATAATTTCGCCTGTCACCCCGTTACGAGCGCCCTCCAGCGCCGCATTAATCGAGGGTAGCAGCAAATTATAAAAAACCTGGAGAATAGCCCAACCGACACTGACCCCTACCAGAATATGTTCAGCTACCCGAAAGATTGGGTTATCTCCAACCAGATAGGTATAGACCATTACGGTCAGGACTACCGCTATAATCGTGCCTATCAGACTCCAATCCATACCGTCCTGTCTCCTATTTATTCCCGGCGGCGGGCCAGATAAATTACATTCGCCACCACCAACACCAGCACCAGCATTAAGGCTGCCAGACTTTGGAGGCTCAGGCGTTTGCCCAAATCAAGATTCTGGTCGGTAGTCAAATTGAGCTTATCGTGCAAAAGCTGGTCATATTGGGCGGTATCATTCAAGCCTACTAGCAACCCTTTGGCACGGGGTTGCTTTTCAGTCGTCCGAATTTCCTGAGTGGCGTTGGGCAGACCCAGGGCATAGGGCCGGGCCAATGGGCCAACCGCCTGGGGCGTACCAAACAGCAGTCGCGCCCCAGGCTGAATCCCGAACTGCTCGACCCAGGTTCGGACGCTGCCTTCGTCGCCCGCCAGCACGATAATCAGGTCAAAGTCCGCCAAGCTGTTAATCCCCTTCATGACGGCAGTCGTCCCGGCAACTGTACCATTTTTATACTCGGTCAGTTCCCCCATCCGGTCATAAAGACCGCGCACCGCTACTTCGTTGCCAACCCGCCAGCCCAGGTTCAGGTAGTTAGTGCCATAGCTATAAAAGCTGCTATTGCCATAGTTCGGGTTGGTCGCCAACTCGTCGGTGATGCGCGAGGCCAGAGCCGGGCCTTGCGGGTTGAGGCTGATATTGACCAGTCGAGCGCGTTTTTGCATCACGTGTTGGGTGACGGCCTGGGCCATCGGACGCATCTCACCACTGCGTCCAGCCTCCCAATCGAAGGTAATCAAGACTTTAGAGTCAGGCGGCAAAGCGGCAATCTGGTCGTAAAAAGCTTGAACTGGCGGCGTGACCGTCAAGGGCGAAGTCTGCAAAGGGGTAAAGAGGCCAAACAATACTACCAATGCCAGTAGCAAATACATGCCGTAGCGCACCAGCCGAGCGGTATTCAAGCGACCCGGTAGCCCGGTAATCGGCTCTTTTTCGGTTTGGGGAGTAACTATCTTGCCCATCGCCGGAGCTAGAAGGGCCGAAAGCACGGCAGCACTGGCGAGCTGCGGCGGCAGATTTACCTGCGGCAAGCGGTCATCATCGGGCGAACTGAAAGTAATCGGGCCGGAAGGCACGGCAACTTCTTCCGGGGCGGTCTGCGGCGCAACCGTCCGTAGCCAGGTCGGGACTTGCGAAGCCGGTTGAGCCTCTGCCGCCAGTTGTCCGGTATCAGGCTTGAGAACTTTAGGCTGATTGGTGCTGCGTAACCAGGCCGGGCCTTCGATGTCCCCCAGGAAATTCGAGCCGCCAAAGGATGAGGCCGAGGAATTGGCGGCAACATCATTCAGGTTGCTCTCGAAAGCCGGTTGCGCCGGATGCACCTGCTCCGCCCCTTCCGAAGTCAAATCTTCCAGACCTAAATGCACTCCGCCGGTTTCGCTTTCATCCAACCAATCCGGCAATTGGGCCGGAACGGTAAATTCCGGGGCTTCCGGGGTAGCCCGGTTTTCGCTCAACCAGTCCGGCAACTCTGTATCAGGCGCTAAACCATCGGTGCTGAACCGAATACCGCGCCCGGCCTGTTCCGCCGTTTGCGCTGGTAGATTCTGGTTAAAAGCGGGGGGAGGAACCTGAGTCGCCGCCATGTCCGCCAGAAAATCGGGAACGGGTTCGGAGGCGGGCATCGCTGGCGCGGGAGCAGGGCCAGCCGCCGCCCCACCGGGCTGCAACCATTCGGGAAGTTCGCCTTGTTCTTCCTCGGCCTGGCTGATGCCCATCCTCATTGGGGTATAACCTTTGGTTTCTTTAGGCGTGGGCAAAGGCATGGCCGGGGCTTGCCCGCTCGAAAGCGCCGCCAACCAATCCGGCATCGGGCCATCATCGTCCGAGGCGGTGGGCATCGCATCAGCTTCTGACCTCAAAAAGTCCAGCGAGTCACCTTCAGGCGGTGGTTGCTCTAGTGAGGACGATTGGGTCTTTTGCTTATCCTGTCCGGCTAATCCTGCTATGCCCAGCCCGGCGACCCCCATTCCGGCTGCCGCCATGCCCAGACCTTCCGCAAAACTATTGTCATCTTTAGCCGGAGCGGGGGCAGGTTTGGCCTCAGTTGCCATTCCTGATGCTCCCATCTCTTTGAGGAAATCGGGCAAATCCGCTTCGGGAGCGGACGGAGCAGGTTGGGCCACCCCCATATCCATATCTCTGAGAAAATCAGGTAAATCCGGTTCAGGGGCAGCCGTCGCCATTTCCGAGCCAGTGACCCCTAAATCTCTGAGAAAATCGGGTACGTCGTCGGCTGGTTCGGTTTTAGGGGCTGGCATAGCCGCGCCACCCGGAAAACCCGGTGAACCGACATCATCCAGGGCCAGAGAAGGCAATACTCCTGGGCCATCATTAGATTCTGCCAGAAAGCCAGTAAATTCCAAATCGGCGGGCGCACCGCCCGAAATTCTCGAAAGGCTGGGCGGATTATCGGACGGAGCAAATGGCCCGCCTTCAAAAGCTGGCAACTCGAATGGTATGACTTCGCCGTCTTCCTGTTCTTCCTCATCGTCAAAGCGTAAGGGCGGGATAAAGCTGCCAGAAGGTATCTGAGGCGTAAAGCTGGGAATAGCCTGAGCCGCCGTCCCGGAGGATTCTTGATTTAACCAGGCGGGCATGGTCGGCATTTCAGTGCTATCAAGTTCGACTGAGGGCGGTGGAGGAGCGGGCGGCACTACAGGCGCTTCGGGCGCAGGAATAGCAGCTTCGGCACTGGGCGCAGTATTACTAGCCTGCATCATTTCCCGCAACGAAAACGAGCGGGTTTCGGTAGTATCTTCTTCGACTTCTACTGCATCCATCCCATCCAACCGGGGAGGACGTAACCCCTGTAGCCAGGGAACAAGATTATTGGGATAATTTGGAACGTCGGAGACATTAGACTCCTCCGCCAAAACTGGGTCAATTGTATCGGCGGAAACATTGGCCCGATTTGCCGCCAGTAACATATCGGTGACGCTAAAGCGGCCCTTAACGGTAGGAGCGCCCTGACCTTCGGAAAGACCGGGCATCGTGCCAAGCACTTCGGGTTCTTCCATGGTCGGCAAGCTTAGACCGTGTAACCAGGGCTTCAAATCGGCAGGCGGTATCGGCGCAGTTCCCACCTCATCAATCAGAGGCGACTCCTGGCCCAGCAGGTCGGTCAGACCGATACGCTTGCCCCCAAACATAAAAGGCAAGGTAATCGGTTTATCCACTCCCAAGAGCGGGTTCACGTCGTCAGAGCGGGAACTGCGGTCAATCGGCTCATCAAAAGCAAAACTCAACCGCTCTTCGACATCTACATCCCCAAAGCTGGGGTGCGAAGGCGCAGGCAGCGAATCGGTGGTTTGGCGCAACCAACCGGGCATATCTTTTTCTTCTGCGGGGGCTACCGCAGGATTGACCGGGGCGGGGCTACCTCCCTGCATTTCGCGCAACCAATCGGGAATCTCACCCGTTTCGGTGCCACTACTCCCTATGAGCGGGGAAGCTGGCGAAGGAGCAACTGGCGGGTTGGCAGGAGAAACCGGCGATCCAGAAAGCTCGCTCAACCAGTCCGGCATACCATCACTCCCGGACGGAGCTGGGGGCGGTTTGACCGACGGGGCGGGCGACGCGACGAAGGGAGGGGTTTCAGCCGGGAGCGCCGCCCCACCTAAACTTTGCAACCAATCGGGCAATCCGCCGTCGGTCATTGAGCGGGGCGGCGTAGTAATCGGCGGCTCTTCGCCGGTGAACATAGGCAGGGGCAATTCAAACTCAACCGGCGGGGCATTGGTGTCCGGCTCACCAACCGCAAACATTGCGGTATCCTCATCGTCATCCTGGCTGGCGCGTAGAGCGGCACTCAGGGTCGGGTCTATCTCGTCATCTTCATCCATCCCAGTGGCATAATCACTGGGCAAAGGCGCATCCGAGCGCAAACTACCCAGCCAATCCGAGCCACCAGACCGGGCCGAATTGCCTTCCTCCGCCTCTTTTTTACGGCGAGCCTCGGCCAACCGCGATAAACGGCTACCACCTGCCGCCGGAGGAGGCGATTTAGAGGCAACCTGAGCCTCCGGTTGGGCGGCAACCTTGGTTAAAACCGTTCCACAGACGCTACAATTATAGGCATCCGCTCGATTGACCGTTCCACAGACCGGGCAGGTTTTTTGCCCGCCGCCCGCCCCGGCTTGACTATCCAGATAAGCCGGACGCAAAGTATCGCCGCAAGCCGTACACCAGCGACAGCCTGCTACGTTACCATTACCGCATTTTGTACACCATACCTTTTGCAATGCTATCCCTTACCTTAAATACTGGTTGTCTACCCCCAGCAGATAACGCAGACTGGTTATAATCGCGCCCAGAGCCGTACCAATCAGGATACCCCGAATTACCCCCAACACTGGGTAGTCCTGAAACCATTGGCTGATTGCCGCTAGATTATTAATCGGGCTGATTGTCACCTGTCCCAATAACACTATCAGCGCCCCGACCAGAAGTAAGCTTGACTCGACGGTGCCAACTCGCAAAGCCCGTAGCGCCGCCGTAATCATCAAAAAGGCCATCAACGAGAATAAAGTAGTCGAAAGCGGCTGATAAACATACTGGAAAATCCAGTTGCTCACTCCATCGCCTGGTTGCTGAACTCGGCCCAGCACTCCGGCAACTAGCACTGCCAACAAACTGACTAGCAATATCGCACTATAGATTGCGCTTTCGTGGCGGGTCGTGAGGCGGGTGATGTGAACCCGCACGATATTTAGCAGACCTAGCAAGAGCAAAATCCCGGCGATTATCGAAACCCACAGCGCCAGCCAGTGTCCAATACCGTCCACCAGCCCGTCGGTAAAGAAATCTACCAGCACTACCGCCGCACTGAGATATATTAACACAAGTGGGATATATAACCCAAATCGTCGGCTCAAAGCAAATCTCCTAGCGCAGAAAATAATCCCCGATATTGACCACTAAACCCAGGGTCGCCGCCACCGTCCCGGCAATAATAACCACCAGAATCAATAGTCGCATTCTATCCTGAGCCAGGACGCTGGCAAGGTGGGCCGGTTCCCGGTCGAGATAGGCCGGGGCTGCAAAGAGTTCCTCGCCTAGCAAAGTATTTTCCGGTCCGGCGCTGGCGAGCATTAAGGGCATGGCCTCGATCCGGCTACTGCCCACTACCTGCGGCAAATCGTGGCGGTTGGCCCGGTCGCCGACCAATAAATATTCCGACTCGAATGAGCCAAGCATAAGATTGCCCGCCAAAGTTTTTTCACCTAAAAGACTGCTCATTCCGGCGGCATAGGCCAGCCGATCCTGCTCGGTCAAAAAGCGAACCTGCCTGGGGTCATAATCTTCTAAACGCCCGGCCTGGGTGTATTGGGCCTTGACCACATCATCGGCTATCAGATAAGCCAGGGTATCGTTGGTAGTAACTACCATCTCGGCTTTGGTTCGAGCCGCCACTCGCGCCACTGAACCCAGCGAAGTCAGGCCGCTCAGGGTTTCCGCCGTACCGACCTGCCCGGTCAAGCCGCCCGCCCCCGGCGAATAATGCACCGCTTTGCCGGTTTCGGCGCTCTGCCCAATAATCCGGCGCAACCGATTTAAGGGTCGTAAGGGACGCAACACCGGCCTTCGTCCTCGTTCCAGGGGAGCCCAGGCCGCGAAAAAGAAGATTACGAAAGCCACTAAAGCAATTAAAATAAAGACCGTCGAAGGGCCAAGCGCCAGTGAAATTTCCAGAATTAAGAACGAATTCATCAAAGCTATCCCCTGTTCTGGTCGTCGGTTTTTGACAAAAATAGTGGTTTGGCGGGACGATTTCCCTTTCGGCGTTCCGCTTCCAGGTTATCCAGCCGAGCTATCAGCCAATCCAGATTGTGACGGTCTTCCAATAAATGACTATAGCGCCCGGTGGGGTCTTTAGCGCCCAGGGCCAATCGAGAAAATGGTTGGGCCAAAAGTAGAATCTGGCTGGCAAAAAAGCTCAATGGGCGGTTAGAGGCCAGAAAGAGGCGAGCCGGGCCGTTCAGACCGAGGTTATCAATTCGGCGGGCCAGGGTCTCCAGTTCGACCTTTTCGATTTCGCTGGTTTGCTGAAACTGTTGTACCAGATGGGCGGGCAAGCCGATATTCAAGCCGCCCGCTTGTCGTCCGGCCTGGAGTTGAGCCTCGCTCAAAACTCCCAGCGCCGCCAGTTGTTCAACCTGGGCTGGCCCTATCTGCAATCGCATTATTTCTTCAGTTGGGCCGGGTTGCAGTGTAGCGGTTTTATGGTCAGGCATCAGGCTACTTTCTGGATATAGCTATATTCTGCTGGATAATATACCACTTTTCTACCCTGATTTGAAGTCTGTTTCTTTGTTATGTTAATATAATACCACATTTTGCTACCTTGTAAACCTCCATCAATCTGAAATCGAAAATCGAAAATCGAAAATCGAAAATCGAAAATCGAAAATCGAAAATCGAAAATCGAAAATCAGGGAAAGGGGACGGAGGTCAGGGGTCGGGGGAAATACAGGACGGAATATGGAAGACCGAGGGTATTTCCCCCTAGCGGCGACGAGACCGCGATTTTAGATTTTAGATTTCAGATTTTAGATTTCAGATTTTAGATTTCAGATTGATGGGTACAGGTCTGGACAGAATGACTAAGTTAAGATAGGATATGACTCGACTGAGAATATAATAGTTAGCAGCCCTTTGTTAAAGCTACGTCCAGGAGCAAACTATGTTACCATTTCAAACCAGTAACCCGCTAAGTCCCCCTTTTATTTTGCTGGTGGATGATACTCCCAGCGTATTATATAGTACCCGGAAAATTTTGACCTATTATAATTTCAAGGTCACAACCGCCCGTAACGCCGAAGAAGCCCTGGCCGAGGTCAAAAAAACCACTTTTGACCTGGTAGTTTGCGATATTAATCTGCCGGGTCGGAATGGGCTGGACTTTTTGAATGAGCTTAAAAGCTATGACCCCGGCATTGCCAGCGTGGTGATGACCGGCAGTGCTAACAGCACCGCCGCTCTGGCAATCGAAGCCATGAAGTCAGGAGCTTTGGGCTTTGTGACCAAGCCTTTCAGCAACACTCAGCTAATCGAGTCGGTCAATACTGCCCTGGAACAGGCCCGGTTGGTGCGCGATTCGCTGCAAACCGAGTTTTATACCGGGATGCTGGAAAATTTGTGCAGCGCCCTGTTAAATACAATGGAAGGGGATGAAGCTTCCAGCGAAGGCAGTAGTCAACGGGTGGCCCTGTTTTCGCGGGCAATTGCTACCGGCTTGCGACTTTCCGCCGACGAAGTTTTTCAAATCTATCTGGCAGGTCTTTTCCACGATATTGGGAAAATCGGGGTTCCCGACCACATTTTGAGAAAAACTGGCCCATTGACCGCCGAAGAAGTCTATGAGATTGCCCGTCACCCGGAATTAGGGGCAAAAATCGTCGAGCAGGCGCACGGCATGGGAACGGCGGCGAATTTCATCATGCACCACCATGAGTGGTATGACGGCACTGGCTACCCGCAGGGATTGGCGGGAACAGCCATTCCGCTCGGCAGCCGGATTATCGCTATCGCCGATGTTTACGAAGAGCTTACCTCAAAACGGGTTTATGCGCCTAGCCGTACCCACCTCGAAGCAATCGTCGAAATTGGCGCGGGCAAAGGCAATCAATTTGACCCCGAAATTGTTGACCTGGCACTCAAGGTTATTGAGGAAGAGTTGCTCAGGAGCTAGAAATAATTTTGAGTTTTGAGTTTTGAGTTTTGAATTATAAGGGTCGGGGCGCTTCACGATTTACCCCTAACAAGAGCGAGACCGCAATTAGAAAACTCAAAACTACCCTAAAAGTTTTTCCAAATCGGCTTTGCCCCATCCTGACGGGCCAGCTGGAAGCGGGTTTGGTTGGCATAGAGGGCCTTGTTGACATCGCTACGAGTGATAATGGCCCAGCCTTTTTTGGCGATATGCTGGCGGATTGCTCCGGCATCGCCCTCACCCATTTCGGTCAGGGCTTCGGCAATTGCCGCCAATAGTTCTTCTTGACTAACCGCCGGGGCGACCTCGCCGGAGGTCGGGGCGGTTAGCGAAGCTGAGGCTACTCGACCCGAAGTAGACCCGCCCCGGCTTTCCAGTTGGGTTACTCTATCTTCCAATTCGACCAGACGGGCCGTTAAAAGCGCAACCTGGGCCACTAAATAATTGCTCTTGGTTTCCTCGGTTTCTTCCATTGTGTCCTGCTACATCCTGCCTGCTACACCCGGTTCAGACACTTCCCGCAAAATACAAGATTGCAATGCTGGTCAAGCCCCATAACACGGTGCAGACCAGAAGCGGTACATCTTTGAAGAGCAATTCTTCCGGGCTACCGCCTTCATCCTTGCGATAGACCAGATA